>QGUL01000065.1 GCA_003242425.1 Pseudomonadota bacterium
CCGCCCCGGGGCGCAGGCCGGTCCGCAGGGCGGCGTCGCGCCCGGCCCCGGGCCGGTTGCCAACGTCGCGCCGGCCGGCAGCAACATCAGCGACTACTTGATGGCGCATCAGCGTTTCTCGCCGGCCTCCGCCATGGTGGGGGTCGCGCCTTATGCGCGCACCGTGTCCCAGGACCTCGAACAGCACTGAGCCATGAACCGTTTATGGTTTGCGGCCCTGGCGGCCGGATCGATGCTGTACGGGGCAGCCGCCTACCCGCAGCAGTCCGAAGCCCTGCAATGGCTGTCGCGCATGTACAGCGCGAGCCAGTACCTCAGCTACACGGGCACCTTCCTCTACCAGCGCGGCGACCATATCGAAACGGCCCGCATCATCCGGCTCGTGGACGCCGACGGCATCCATGAGCGCCTCGAAGCGCTAGACGGCACGCCGCGCGAAATCGTCCGGACCAACGACGAAGTCGCCTGCTACTTCCCGGGCAGCATGACCGTGAAGATCGACAACCGGCGCGAGACCGGCCCGTTCCCGCATCTGCGCAGCGAACACCTGGACGATATCGCCGCCCATTACGACGTGCGCATGGGGCCGGTGGACCGCATCGCCGGACACGCCGCCCAGGTCATCATCCTCACGCCGCGCGACGACATGCGCTACGGGCAGCGCCTGTGGGCGGAGCTCGACACCGGGCTGTTGTTGAAGGCCAAGACCTTCGACGAGCAGGGGCGGCCGGTCGAACAGTTCACGTTCACGGAACTGGAAATCGGCGGCCCGATCGACCGCAACGCGGTGAAGTCGCGCTTCGCCGGGCAGCGCAAGGACTGGCGCGTGGAAAGCTCCGGCATGGTGGAGGCGGACCTCGGCAAGCTCGGCTGGACGCTGAAACAGCTGCCCCCCGGCTACCGGAAGGTCATGGAACTCAAGCGCCGGATGGGCGAGAGCTTCGACGTCGGCCACATGGTGATCTCCGACGGGCTGGCGGCCGTATCCGTGTTCATCGAACCGCTGGGGCCGAAAGCCGGCCAGGCGCGGCTCGGCGCCTTCCGGCAGGGCGCGCTCAACATCTATACGCGCAACGTGGACAACCACCTGGTGACCGTCGTCGGCGACGCGCCGGCCGTGAGCGTGCGCCGGATCGCCGACGCCGTCGAACACCGGCCGCCCCGCTAGAGGCGCCATGGCTCCTCCCGAACTGATCCTGTACGGGCGCAGTTACTGCCATCTCTGCGAGGACATGGAGCGGGCGCTGCGCACGCTGCAGGACGAGTTCCGCTTCACCGTCGCAGTCGTCGATGTGGACAGCGATCCGGCGCTGGAAGCGCGCTACGGCGAACGGGTGCCGGTGCTGGTCCACGCGGGCAAGGAACTTTGCCATTACTTCCTCGATCCGGCCGCGGTGCGCCGCTATCTCACCGGTGTGGCGGGTGCCGCGCTCGGGACCGCCGCATCCTGATAGAATTCCCGGCTTACTACGCGCAAGGGTGCTGAATCGGCGCCCTTTTTTGTGGCCCGCGCCTTCGACATGCAGCATATCCGCAACTTTTCCATCATCGCTCACATCGATCACGGTAAATCGACGCTCGCCGACCGTTTCATCCAGCGCTGCGGCGGCCTGACCGACCGCGAAATGGAGTCGCAGGTGCTCGATTCGATGGAGCTGGAGCGCGAGCGCGGCATCACCATCAAGGCGCAGACCGCGGCGCTGCAGTACAAGGCGCGCGACGGCAAGGTCTACCTCCTTAACCTGATCGACACCCCTGGACACGTGGACTTCTCCTACGAGGTGTCCCGTTCGCTGGCCGCGTGCGAAGGGGCGTTGCTGGTGGTCGACGCCAGCCAGGGCGTCGAGGCGCAGACGGTCGCCAACTGCTACACCGCCATCGAGCAGGGGGTGGAAGTGGTGCCGGTGCTGAACAAGATCGATCTGCCTTCGGCCGACCCGGAGGCGGCGATCGCCGAGATCGAGGACGTCATCGGCATCGACGCCAAGGACGCCATCCGCGCCAGCGCCAAGACCGGGGAGGGCATCGACGACATCCTGGAGGCCATCGTGGCGCGCATCCCGCCGCCCAAGGGCGATCCGGACAATCCGCTGCAGGCGCTCATCATCGACTCCTGGTTCGACAACTATGTCGGTGTGGTCATGCTGGTGCGGGTGATGGAGGGGACCCTGCGGCCCAAGGACAAGATGCTGCTCATGTCCACCGGCGCGACCCACATGTGCGAACAGGTGGGCGTGTTCACGCCCAAATCGCAGGCGAAGCCGCAGCTCTCCGCGGGCGAGGTGGGCTTCGTCATTTCCGGCATCAAGGAACTCGAAGCGGCGCGGGTGGGGGACACCATCACCCTGGCCGACCGCCCGGCCGCCGCACCCTTGCCCGGTTTCAAGGAGATCAAGCCGCAGGTCTTCGCGGGACTCTATCCGGTCGAGGCGAACCAGTACGATGCCCTGCGCGACGCGCTCACCAAGCTCAAGCTCAACGACGCCTCGCTGCAGTTCGAACCGGAGACCTCGCAGGCGCTCGGCTTCGGCTTCCGCTGCGGCTTCCTCGGCCTGCTGCACATGGACATCGTGCAGGAGCGGCTGGAGCGCGAATACGACATGGATCTCATCACCACCGCGCCCACGGTGGTGTACGAGGTGCTGCTGCGCGACGGTACCCTCATGCGGGTGGAGAACCCGGCACGCATGCCGGATCCGTCGAAGATCGCCGAGATCCGCGAGCCGATCATTACCGCCACCATTTTCGTGCCGCAGGACTACGTCGGCGCGGTGATGACGCTGTGCAACAGCAAGCGCGGCGTGCAGCGCAACATGCAGTACCACGGCCGGCAGGTCATGCTGACCTACGAGCTGCCGCTCAACGAAGTGGTGCTGGATTTCTTCGACAAGCTGAAGTCGGTGAGTCGCGGCTATGCTTCGCTCGACTACGAATTCAAGGAATACCGCGCCGCGGATATGGTCAAGCTCGACATCCTGATCAACGGCGACCGGGTGGACGCGCTCTCGCTCATGGTGCATCGTGCCAATGCGCAGTACCGCGGCCGCGAGCTGGTGGCGAAAATGCGCGAGCTCATCCCGCGTCAGATGTTCGACGTCGCCGTGCAAGCCGCGATCGGTTCGCACATCATCGCCCGCGAAACAGTCAAGGCGCTGCGCAAGAACGTGCTCGCCAAGTGCTACGGCGGCGATGTCACGCGCAAGAAGAAGCTGTTGGAAAAGCAGAAGGCCGGCAAGAAGCGGATGAAGCAGGTCGGGTCGGTGGAAATCCCGCAGGAGGCGTTCCTCGCCATCCTGCAGGTGGACAACAAATAGGCCGGCGGCTAGGCCGTCCCGGGAGCGAACAACTAAAACGGTGCCCCGCGCATGAACTTCGCGCTGCTACTCTTTGTGCTACTGGTGGTGACCGGCGGCGTCAGCCTCGCCGACCGCCTGTATTTCCGCAAACACCGGACCGCGGGCACGAAAGAGCCCTGGTGGATCGAATACTCCAAGAGCTTTTTTCCGGTCATCCTGATCGTGTTCGTGCTACGCTCGTTCATCGTCGAGCCCTTCCGCATTCCGTCCGGCTCCATGCTGCCGACGCTGGAGGACGGCGACTTCATTCTGGTGAACAAGTACACCTACGGCATCCGGCTGCCGGTCATCAACAAGAAGATCATCGACATCAACGAGCCGGAGCGCGGCGACGTCATCGTCTTCCGCTATCCCGTCGACCCGTCCTACGACTACATCAAGCGCGTGGTCGGCCTGCCGGGGGACAAGGTGGCGTACATCGGCAAGCGTCTGAGCATCAACGGCGTGCCGGTTCCGATCGAGCCCGCCGGCGAATACCTGCACCGGGAGAAGATCCGCTACTCCAAGCTCTATTACGAGACGCTCGGCGGGGTGCGGCACGCCGTCCTGAACGATGACGAAGCCCCCGACGGCGTGTCCTTCGTGATGCAATTCCCCTTTCGCGACAACTGCGTCTACAACGCCGACGGTTTCGTTTGTACCGTCCCGCCGGGACATTACTTCCTGATGGGCGACAACCGGGACGACTCCAGCGACAGCCGCGTGTGGGGCTTCGTGCCGGAGGCCAACATCGTCGGGAAGGCGTTCTTCATCTGGTTCAATTTGAGCGATCCGAGCCGCATCGGATCGTTCCAGTAGGCGAGGAGTGCCGCGTATGAGAGCGAAACAACGGGGAATCGGCGTCCTGGGCGGGCTGTGCCTGATCGTGGGCATCGTCGTGGTCGCCGTCCTGGCGATGAAAATCGTGCCCGCATATATCGAGTACTTCACCGTCAAGAAAATCGTGGCCGACCTGGCCCAAAGCGAGCTGACTTCGCCCAAGGAGATCCGCGATGCCTTCCGGCAACGTGCCAGCGTCGAATATTTCGACGGCATCTCGCCCAACAATCTGGTCGTCGACCGGGACGGCATCCGCTTTGCCTATGAAAAACGCATCCCCCTGTTCGCGAATCTGACGCTGGTCATCGATTTCGAAGGGGCGAGCGAGCGCCAGTGAGCGGCGGGGGAGCACTTCAGCGCATGCAACCGTCTTGAAGACCGACCGCCTCCAAACCCGTCTCGGGTACCGATTCAAGGACCTCGGCCTGCTGCAGCAGGCCCTGACCCACCGCAGCCACAGCACGCCGCACAACGAGCGGCTGGAGTTTCTCGGCGACAGCATCCTCAACTTCATCATCGCGGCGGAGCTCTACCGGCGCTTCACCCGCCTGCGCGAAGGCGAGCTGTCGCGCCTGCGCGCGAGCTTGGTGCGCGAGCAGCGCCTGCACGACATCGCCGTGCGCATCGAACTGGGCGACTACCTGCGCCTGGGCGAGGGCGAGCTGAAGAGCGGCGGCTTCCGCCGTCCTTCGATCCTCGCCGACAGCCTGGAAGCGGTCATCGGTGCGGTCTATCTGGACGGCGGTTTCGAGGCCGCGCAGAACGTCGTCATGACGCTCTACCAGCCTCTGCTCGACACCCTCGATCCCGCGGTCACCGCCGACAAGGACCCCAAGACCCTGCTGCAGGAATGGCTGCAGAGCCGCAAGCACCCGTTGCCGCAATACAATGTGATCGCGACCCACGGCGCGGCGCACGACCAGCGGTTCGAGGTCGAATGCCTCATTCCCGCGCTCGGCATCCGGACCGTCGGCAGCGGCACCAGCCGGCGGCTGGCCGAACAGGAAGCCGCGCGCCGCGCCCATGAAGCCCTGAACGGGGCGTGAGCTTTGCGAACGATTCAGACAGGCCCATGAAAGAAGCTTTTCGCTGCGGCACGATCGCCATCGTCGGCCGTCCGAACGTCGGCAAATCCACGCTGCTGAACACGCTGGTCGGTCAGAAACTCGCGATCACCTCCCGCAAGCCGCAGACCACGCGTCATCGCCTGCTTGGCATCCTCACGACCGGGGACACCCAATACATTTTTGTCGATACGCCGGGCTTCCAGACCGAGCACGGCGGCACCCTCAACCGCATGCTGAACAGAAACGTGCAGCGTTCGCTGCAGGACGTGGACGTGGTCATGTGGGTGGTCGAAGCCGGCGTCCTCGGGCCTGCCGACTACAAGGTCGCGGCCTTGCTGCCCGACAAGATGCCGCTGGTGCTGGTCGTGAACAAGATCGACCGCGTCTCCGAAGCCGAGCTGCTGCCCTTCCTGCAGCGCTGCGGCAGCGAGTTCGAGCGCGCCGAAATCGTGCCTGTGAGCGCGGAGCAGGGCCGCAACAAGGACGAGCTGCTCGCCGTGCTGCGCAAGCTCCTGCCCGAGCAGCCGGCCATCTATCCCGAAGACGAGCTGACCGACCGTAACGAGCGTTTTCTGGCGGCCGAATTCATCCGCGAGAAGCTGTTCCGGCTGCTCGGCGACGAAGTACCCTACGGCAGCGCCGTGGTGATCGACCAGTTCAAGGACGAAGGCAACCTGCGTCGCATCTACGCCTCGATCATCGTCGAAAAACCCGGGCAGAAAGCCATCGTCATCGGCAAGGGCGGCGCCAAGCTGAAGGAGATCGCCACGGCGGCGCGGCTGGACATGGAGAAACTCTTCGGCTGCAAGGTCTATCTGGAAGTCTGGGTGAAAGTGCGCAGCGGCTGGTCGGAGAACGAGAACCTGCTGCGCAGTTTCGGCTACGACGCGGGTTGAAATGGAGCAGGGCAGCCGCCGCCGGGTGGAGAACGAGCGCGCCTACGTGCTCCACACCTGGCCTTACAGCGAAACCAGCCTGCTGGTGGAGATCTTCAGCCGCGGTTACGGCCGCCTGCCGCTGCTCGCCAAAGGCGTGCGGCGGCCGCGCTCGTCGCTGCGCGGACTGTTGATGGCTTTCCAGCCGCTTTCGCTCGGCTGGTCGGGGCGCGGCGAAGTGCGCACGCTCAACCGCTGCGAATGGGTGGGTGGTTTGCCGCTGCTCAAAGGCGACGCGCTGCTCTGCGGCTTCTATTGCAACGAGTTGCTGATGCGGCTCCTGCCGCGCGAGGATCCGCACGAGGCGCTGTTCGACCATTACGAAGCCACGCTCGCCCAGTTGCAGCACGCCGAGGATCTGGAACGCGTGCTGCGTGCCTTCGAGCGGACGCTGCTGAAGGAACTGGGCTACGGACTGACGCTGGACCGCGACGCCGAAACGGGCGGCCCGATCGACCCCGAGGCCTTTTATGATTACGAGCCGGATCGTGGCCCCGTGCCCTCGCGCGGAGAGGGCAGGCTGAGGCTGCGCGGGCGCACGCTGCTCGCCATCGCCAACGAGGATTACAGCGACCCGGGCACGCTGCAGCAATACAAACAGCTCATGCGGCTGCTGATCAATCATCGGCTCGACCAGCAGCCGCTGCACAGCCGCAACGTTTACAGGGAACTGCAACAACTATGATGATCGAACTGGGCGTCAACATCGACCATGTGGCGACCGTCCGGCAGGCCCGCCGGACCTACGAGCCCGATCCGGTCTGGGCGGCCGTGGAAGCCCATCTGGGCGGCGCCGACGGCATCACCGTGCATTTGCGCGAAGACCGCCGCCACATCCAGGACGAGGACGTGCGCCGCCTGCGCGAGCTGACGCACATCAAGCTCAACCTGGAAATGGCGCCTACGCCGGAGATGGTCGAGATCGCCCGGCGCATCCGGCCGGAAATGGCGATGCTGGTGCCCGAAGGCCGGCAGGAGATCACCACCGAAGGCGGCCTCGATATCGTCGCTCAGGAGAGCAAGCTGCGCGAAACGGTGGCGCGGCTGGCGGACGCCGGCATCGTGGTGAGCGTGTTCATCGACGCCGACCTGCGCCAGGTGGAGGCGGCCAAGCGCATCGGCGCCGCGGTCTGCGAGGTCCACACCGGCCCTTACGCGCACGCCTTCCATTCACAGGGACGCGATCCCGAAAGCCCGGCGGTGGTGAAGGAGCTCGAAGCGCTGCGCAAGGCGGGCGAGGCGATCCGCGACCTCGGCATGCGTTTCAACGCAGGGCATGCCTTGAACTACTTCAACGTCGAACCGGTGGCGCAACTGCCCGGTGTGCGCGAGCTGCACATCGGCCACGCCATCGTCAGCCGTGCCGTATTCGTCGGCATGCGCGAAGCCGTGCGCGAAATGAAGGCGCTGATCGTGGCGGCCAGCACCTTGCAGCGGCGGAGCTAGCGCCGTGATCGTCGGCATCGGCATGGATCTGGTGGAAATCTCGCGCATCGAGGCTGCGCTCGCGCGCCACGGCGAACGCTTCGCCGAGCGCATCCTCACCGAGAAGGAATTGCGCCGCTTCCGCAGCCATGCCAAGCCGGCCGCCTATCTCGCCAAGCGTTTCGCCGCCAAGGAGGCGTTCTCCAAGGCGATGGCTACGGGCATGCGCTGGCCGGTGAGCTGGCGCAATATCGGCGTGGTGAACCATCCTTCCGGCTGTCCCTGTTTCGATCTCGCGCCCGAGCTGGAGGCGCTGGTGC
>QGUL01000430.1 GCA_003242425.1 Pseudomonadota bacterium
GTGGGTGCGTTGTGTGTTGTATGTTTTTGTTAAGGGTGGCGCGCCCCCCCAAATCCTCCCTTTCCCCTTCGTCCGCAACCTGCGGTGGGGATAATGCACAGGGTCAGCACGGCGATCGCCATGCCGATCATGCCGAACAGGTTGCCGCGGCGGGACGTGGTGGGGTGAGACAGGCCCTTGAGCGTCAGGATGAACAGCACCGACGCGACGAGGTACAGCAGGGCCACTTGGTTGGCAGACAGGCTAATCATTTTTCTTCAGCTCCTTGTCGCCTTACGCGCCCTGATCCGACTTGGGCTGCTTCTTCTTGAACATCTCCAGCATGCGCTGGGTGACGAGGAAGCCGCCGAATACGTTCACGGCGGCAAGGCCCACCGCGACCGCACCCAGGATGGCGCCGAAGTCCGTTTGCTCGGGACCGGCTGCGAGGATCGCGCCGACGATGATCACGGAAGACACCGCGTTGGTCACGCTCATGAGCGGCGTGTGCAGCGCGGGCGTCACGTTCCAGACCACGTGATAGCCGACGAACACAGCCAGCACGAACACAGTCAGGTTGACGATGATGGGATCGATATCCATGGCTTAACCTTTCTTCACTGCTGCGCCATCGATGCACACCAGCGTACCGGCGATGATTTCGTCCTCGCGGTTGATGTTCAACACACCGGTCTTCGGATCGACGAGCAGATTGATGAAGTTGAGCATGTTGCGGGCGTAGAGCGCGCTGGCGTCGGCCGCGAGCATGGCCGGCAGGTTGCTCCAGCCGACGATCTTCACGCCGTGCTTGACCACGACCTTGTCCTTCTCGGACAGCGGGCAGTTGCCGCCCTGCTCCACCGCCAGGTCGACGATGACCGAGCCGGGCTTCATGGTCTTCACCACGTCCTCCGGGATCAGCACCGGAGCCGGACGGCCGGGGATCAGCGCGGTGGTGATGATGATGTCGGCGAATTTCGCGCGTTCGGCGATCGCCGCGGCCTGACGGCGCTTGTAGTCCTCGCTCATCTCGCGCGCGTAGCCGCCGGCGTTCTTCTGCGCTTCGAGCTCTTCCGGCGACAGCGGCACCTCGATGAACTTGGCGCCCAGCGACTCGGCCTGCTCCTTGGTTTCAGGACGCACGTCGAAGGCTTCGATCACCGCCCCCAGGCGCTTGGCGGTCGCGATGGCCTGCAGGCCCGCGACGCCCACGCCCATGACCAGCACGCGCGCGGCTTTAACCGTGCCCGCCGCGGCCATCAGCACCGCCAGGAAACGGCGGTATTCGTTGGCGGCGCCATGGACCGCCTGGTGCCCGCGGATGTGGGCCTGGGAAGACAGCACGTCCATCGCCTGCGCGCGCGTGATGCGCGGCAGCCACTCCAGGGCGAAACCGGTGATGCCCTTGGCGGCCATGGCCTCAATGCCGGCCGTGTCGTAAGGATTCAACAGACCGATGACGATGGCGCCGGACTTGGTGAGCCCGATCTCTTCCTGCGTCAGGGCCCGTACTTTGAGGATGATGTCCGATTGGCCAAAGACCTCGGCCGCCGAGCCGACAATGGTCGCACCGGCCTCGGCAAAAGCCTGATCCGGAATCGCGGCGGCCACACCCGCGCCCGTTTGGACGAGCACTTTGTGATGCCCCCCTGCGACGAGTTTCTTGACGGTCTCAGGGGTCGCTGCTACGCGCGTTTCACCCGCGCGAGTTTCAGCGGGTATCCCGATCTGCATGGATGCTCCCCTTGTTATTGAAATAGACGCACCTCGGCCACGTACGTCGATCCTGTTACGTGGGACGAAGCGGAACCCGAAAGGCCTTGCACAAAACGCCCCTACGCGCAGAACGCGCTAGCGGGCGTGGATTCGAACGACTGCGGAACGGGCATCCCCCGCGACGGAGTTCGACGAAGCGCCTGGGACGGCCTTCCTAAAAAACTGCGGGATGATACCTCAGTCAAGATTGTTTTGACTACGTGAGCCTACTTATGAGCTGATAATCCACGGTTGTTTTCTCGCAACCGCCGGGCTTGACCCATGCTAAACCGGCCTCCGCCGGACATGCGTGTCCTGCATGCGGGCAAGCGCCGCACCGGCCAGGCAGGGCGCGACAGCCGCCTCGCTCACCCCGTACAGGCACGCAA
>QGUL01000066.1 GCA_003242425.1 Pseudomonadota bacterium
GTGGGGTGTTGGGGGGTGGGGGGTTGGGGGAGGGGAGAACATGTGTTGGACCGGTGTGTCGGTCTTCACCCTGCGAGATGATGCGGTCGGCCTCTGGGCCTATGACGGGGGAACGATCAATGCGCTGCGTCCCATTGTCATGACCGAAGGCGCCTTCGCGGACGGCCTGCTCGCCACCACAGGCAGCACGGTGATCGCCACCGACCCCATCGTGCGGGTGAGCGGTGCCGACGCCGCGGCGATCTACACCTCACAGACGGGTGCGCAGCCGAACGTGATCACCGTCAACGGCGGTCATCTGGAGGCCAGCCAGGGACCGATTGTCGTCGCAACAGCCGGAGCGAACAGTGTTGTCTCCATCAACGGCCCTGTCACGCTCGTGCCCGGCATGGTGGCGGGTCGCCCGACGTTCGCGATCGTGCGCGGGGGTATGCCTGTCCAGCTTGACCTCAACCTCACCGACGTGGCGGGCGCGACGGGCGATTTTCTGGTGAACGACGCCTCCGCCCACACCGTCAATTTCCGCATGCTCCGAAGCGCCTGGTCCGGCAATTTGGAAGCCGATCCGGTCCATACCGTGAATGTCGATCTGGCCGCTTCGCGATGGACGGGCTGGGCGGCCAATGCCAGCCTGATCGCACTCGACGCCGCCGGCGCATGGCACATGACCGGGTCCTCGAACGCGGACGAGGTGCGCAATGCCGGCTTGATCCGCTTCGTGCCCCAGGCGGGCGCTTTTTCGACCTTGACGGTGAGCAACTACGTGGGGCAGGGCGGCGTGCTGGCACTCAACACCATGTTCGACGGCGACGGCTCGCCCAGCGACCTGCTGGTGATCGACGGCGGCACGGCGACCGGCTCGACGGGCCTGCTCGTCACCTATGCCGGCGGCAGCGGCGCGCCGACCGTGGGCGACGGCATCCGCGTGGTGCAGGTGATCAACGGCGGCGCGACGAATCTGGACGCCTTCCATCTCGCCGGGCGGGTCGCGGCCGGCGCTTATGAATACGCGCTGTTCCGCGGCGGCGCCACCAGCCCCGAGGACTGGTTCCTGCGAACCGTCGTCGATGTGAACGGCGCGCCGGTTTATCGGCCGGAGGTGCCGCTGTACGCGCCCGTTCCGGCACTGGCACGTCATCTGGGCTTGGCAAGCCTCGGCACTTTGCACGAACGCATCGGCGAGCAGCTCAACAACGAGCAGCCCATCGAGCCGGCGCGCTTCGGCAACGGCGCATGGTTGCGCCTCATCGGCGAGCATGGCGAAAACCGCTGGTCCGGTCCACTCGACGTGCGTGCCCGCCATCTCGAGCTGATCGGCATCCAGGTCGGCCACGACCTGCATCGCGACCTGCGCGAGGACGGCCGCCGCGACCATGCCGGCGTCTACGTGGCTTACACCGAGGCCAGGGCGGATATCCGCGGCGCGGCGATGGGCCAGCAGCGTCTCGATGTCGGGCGCGTGAAACTGGATGGTCCCGCGCTGGGCGGCTATTGGACCCGCTTCGGTCCGTCGGGTGCTTATCTGGATGCTGTGGCGCAGGTCAACTGGTTCGACGTGCAGGCCGATTCCGACCATGGCGCACGCCTGGACACGAGCGGCTGGGCGCTGGCCGCATCGTTGGAAGCCGGGTATCCCTTCCGCATCGGGGAGCGCTGGCAACTGGAGCCGCAGGCGCAGATCGTTTATCAGACCGTAAGCGTCGACGCCGACCGCGACGCGTATTCGAAAATCGCATGGGCTGAAGACGATGCGGTGACCGGTCGTGTCGGCGCACGGCTGCAATACAGACGCAAGGCGGGTGACAAGCTGTGGCAGCCGTACCTCAAGGTCGATCTCTGGCACACCTTCAGCGGTACGGACCGGACGAAGTTTGATCAGGGGATGGCGCTTTCCAACCGCTTCGGGCACAGCGGGGCGGAGGCAGGCGCGGGAATCACCGTGCGTTTTTCGCGCCGGACCAGCTTCTATGGCCACCTGGATTACCAGTGGTCCCTGGGCGGCAGGGAGCGTTATACGGCGGTTCAGGGCGCCGCGGGCCTGAGGTTCGACTGGTAAGCAGGGTGGCTCGCCGGGCCTTCGGTCGCCAGGCGGGCCTGCCTTGCCCGTCAGGCCGGCGAAGGAGGCCATTGACCTGCATCCCGTACGACGGGGTGAAGCCGTCGCGGTTCGCAGGCATGACGTCTGGCGACCTGCGCAGCCTGTTTGATCCGATGCCCTGCATGGGTTTATCACTTGTCCGCCGCGGATCGTCACAGGAGATTAAATATCCTTTTCTGCAGCGCCGGCGCGGCGGTCGGATGCCCGCAGCCCTTTAGGGCATCGGGCGCGCATGGTATCTTTCGGCTTTAGTTTTCGGCGCCGGCTTCGTCGGGTACCCGCCAAGGGGCCGGGCGGACGGCGCCTGTTTACCTAAGCATCTGGTGAAAAAGAAAAATGCGTGTTGCGATACGCATTTAGGTTCCGGCGCCCCACGGCGTAAGGGTTCCAGTCTCTTCTTTGCACCAACTCATCGTTCACGTCATTCTGGATGTCCTCCCGCATGCAAAGCACCGTTGAAAACCTGGGGCAGCTCGAACGCCGCCTCACCATGGCCGTTCCCCTTGCGCAAATCGATAAAAAGGTCGACGAGCGTCTCAAGCGCCTGGCGCGCACCGTAAAGATGCCGGGTTTCCGTCCGGGCAAGGTGCCGCTCAAGCTGGTGGCCCAGCAATACGGCCCGCAAGTGCGCTCCGAAGTCATCGGCGACGAGGTCCAGAAGGCGTTCAGCGAAGCGGTACGCGGGCAGAACCTGCGCGTGGCCGGCTATCCGCGCTTCGAACCGAAGCCCGACGCCCCGGCCGACGAGCTGCATTTCCACGCCACGTTCGAGGTCTATCCCGAGTTCGAACCGGCCGACCTCTCCGGGGTGACGATCGAACGGCCGGTCCTCACGGTGACCGACGCCGAGGTCGACAAGACCATCGAAGTGCTGCGCAAGCAGCGGGCGCATTTCCATGCGGCCGACCGGGCCGCCCAGGACGGCGACCGCGTCACCATCGATTTCGTCGGCACCATTGACGGGGCGGAGTTCGAAGGCGGCAAGGGCGAGGATTTCGCCTTCGTGCTGGGCGAAGGGCGCATGCTCGCGGACTTCGAAAACGGCGTGCGCGGCATGAGCGCCGGCGAGACGAAGAACGTCACCGTGAAATTCCCCGACGACTATGCGGGCAAGGAGGTTGCAGGCAAGGAAGCGAGCTTCGCCATCACCTGCAAGCGCGTCGAGGCGCCGCATTTGCCCGAAGTGGATTCCGAGTTCGCACGCCAGCTGGGCATCGCCGACGGCGACGTCGAGCGCCTGCGCGCGGAAATCAAGGCCAACGTCGAGCGCGAGGTCAAGAAACGCCTGGGCGGCGAAGTGAAACAGAAGGTCATGCAGGCCCTGCTGGACGCGAACAAGGTCGAGCTGCCCAAGGCCCTGGTCGAAATGGAACAGGAGCGGCTGGTGCAGAACGCGCGCCGCGATCTGGAAGCGCGCGGCATCAAGATGGAAGGCATCCCGCTCGATCCCAAACTGTTCGAGGAGCAGGCCACGCGCCGTGTCACGCTGGGCCTGATCATCGGCGAGCTGGTCAAACGTCACGATTTGGCCGCCAAACCGGAACAGGTGCGGGCACTGATCGAGGAGTTCTCCCTCGCCTATGAGCAGCCGGACGAGGTGGTAAAATGGGTCTACTCTCAACCGGAGCGGCTCGCTGAATTCGAAGCGCTCGCCGTCGAGGACAATGTCGTCGACTGGGTGCTGAAGCAGGCCAAGGTGGTGGACCAGCCCGCCGACTTCGAGAAACTCATGGGGAACGCAGCATGACGCGAACTGTCTGGTCACCTACCGCGGGCATCGACCCGTACGCGGCCTACGAGGATCCGCGCGCCCTCGGCCTCGTGCCGATGGTCATCGAACAGAGCGGTCGCGGCGAGCGCGCCTACGACATCTATTCCCGCCTGCTGAAGGAGCGGGTGGTGTTCCTGGTCGGGCCGGTGAACGAGGTGTCGGCTAACCTCATCGTCGCGCAGCTTCTTTTTCTCGAATCCGAGAACCCGGACAAGGATATTTCGTTCTATATCAATTCCCCGGGCGGTTCGGTTTCCGCGGGGCTGGCGATCTACGACACCATGCAGTTCATCAAGCCCGACGTCTCGACCCTGTGCATCGGCCAGGCGGCGAGCATGGGGGCGCTGCTACTGTGCGCCGGCGCGAAGGGCAAGCGCTACTGCCTGCCCAACTCGCGCGTGATGATCCACCAGCCCATGGGCGGTTTCCAGGGCCAGGCTTCGGACATCGAAATCCATGCCCGCGAGATCCTGTATCTCAAGGCGAAACTGAACGAGATCATGGCCAAGCACACCGGTCAGTCGGTCGAACGGATCGCGAAGGACACCGACCGGGACAATTTCCTATCGGCTGAAGAGGCCATGAAGTATGGTCTGGTGGACCGTATCCTCACCTCGAGGACCGAGTCGGCGGGCGTATAAGGAGCAGCACCACAATGTCGGACAAAAGCGGCGGCGAAAAACTTCTCTACTGTTCGTTCTGCGGTAAGAGCCAGCACGAGGTACGGAAGCTCATCGCCGGCCCGTCGGTGTTCATCTGCGACGAATGCATCGAGCTCTGCAACGACATCATTCGCGAGGAGAGCGCGAGCGATAAGCTCGGCAAGTCCTCGCGCGCCGATCTGCCCACGCCGCAGGAGATCCGCGCCATCCTGGACCAGTACGTCATCGGCCAGGAGCACGCCAAGAAGATCCTGTCGGTCGCGGTGTACAACCATTACAAGCGGTTGAAGCACCTCAACAAGACCGGCGACGATGTCGAGCTGTCGAAGTCGAACATCCTGCTCATCGGTCCGACCGGTTCGGGCAAGACGCTGCTCGCGCAGACGCTTGCGCGGCTGCTCAACGTGCCCTTCGTGATCGCCGACGCGACCACGCTCACCGAAGCCGGCTACGTCGGCGAGGATGTCGAGAACATCATCCAGAAACTGCTGCAGAACTGCGACTACGACGTCGAGAAAGCCAAGCGCGGCATCGTCTACATCGACGAGATCGACAAGATTTCGCGCAAATCCGACAACCCGTCGATCACGCGCGACGTGTCGGGCGAAGGCGTGCAGCAGGCCTTGCTGAAACTGATCGAGGGCACGATCGCCTCGGTGCCGCCGCAGGGCGGCCGCAAGCACCCGAACCAGGACTTCGTGCAGGTCGACACGACCAATATCCTGTTCATCTGCGGCGGCGCCTTCGACGGCCTGGAGAAGATCATCCGTCAGCGCTCGGAGAAGACCGGCATCGGCTTCGGCGCCGAGGTGCGCAGCCTGAGCAACAGCAAGGACATCAGCGAAGTGTTGAAGGGCGTGGAGCCCGAAGACCTGATCAAGTTCGGTCTCATCCCCGAGTTCGTCGGGCGCCTTCCGGTGGTGGCGACGCTGGAGGAACTGGACGAGACCGCGCTGATCCGCATTCTCACCGAGCCGAAGAACGCGCTTATCAAGCAGTACCAGAAGCTGTTCTCGATGGAAGGCGTGGAACTGGAGGTCCGCCCGGACGCGTTGCACGCGATCGCGCAACGCGCGCTGGCGCGCAAGACCGGCGCGCGCGGCCTGCGTTCGATCCTCGAGCATGCGCTGCTCGACACCATGTACGAATTGCCGGCGTTGGAAAACGTCAGCAAAGTGGTGGTGGACGAAGCGACCATCCTGGGCGAAGGTAAGCCGTTGCTCGTCTACTCCGATCAGCCCAAGGTGGCCGGATCGGCCTGAAATGCCGGGCGCGCGTGAAAAGCGCCCCGGTCAACGCGCGATGCCGCGTAAGCATTGCTTGAACATGCAGGGCGCTGCCCTCATGTTCGTTACTGTTCCGTCTCGGGGGTACCCGCATGTCCAGCTCTAACGAACTTTCCGCCGTCCCCGCACAGTTTCCGCTGCTGCCGTTGCGCGACGTCGTGGTCTTCCCGCACATGGTCATCCCCCTGTTCGTGGGACGCCCGAAGTCCATCAAGGCGATGGAAATCGCGATGGAGGCGGGGAAAAGCATCCTGCTGGTGGCGCAGAAGTCCGCCGCCAAGGACGAGCCTGCGCCGGAGGACATGTACGAGATCGGCTGCATCTCGAACATCCTGCAGATGCTCAAGCTGCCCGACGGCACGGTGAAGGTGCTGGTCGAGGGCAGCCAGCGCGCGCGCATCAACGAGATCACCGATCAGCGTACGCACTATCAGGCGACGGCGACGCCGGTGCCCCACGAGCACGTGGAAAGCACCGAGATCGAGGCGATGCGCCGCGCGCTGATCTCGCAGTTCGACCAGTACGTCAAGCTGAACAAGAAGATTCCGCCGGAAATCCTAACCTCCATCTCGGGGATCGAGGATGCCGGGCGGCTCGCCGACACCATCGCCGCGCACCTGCCGCTCAAGCTCGAGCAGAAGCAGAACGTGCTGCAGATGTTCGACGTCAAGGACCGGCTCGAACACCTGCTCACGCAGCTCGAGGCCGAGATCGACATCCTGCAGGTCGAAAAGCGCATCCGCGGCCGCGTGAAGCGGCAGATGGAGAAGAGCCAGCGCGAGTACTACCTGAACGAGCAGGTCAAGGCGATCCAGAAGGAGCTCGGCGAAGGCGAAGAGGGCGCCGACCTCGAAGAGATGGAGAAGCGCATCAAGGCCGCGCGCATGCCCAAGGAGGCGCGCGCCAAGGCCGAGGCCGAGCTGAAGAAGCTGCGGCTGATGTCGCCCATGTCGGCCGAGGCGACGGTGGTGCGCAACTACATCGAGACGCTCGTCAGCCTGCCGTGGAAGAAGCGCACCAAGGTGTCCAAGGACATCCCCGCGGCGGAGAAGATCCTCGACCAGGATCACTACGGCCTGGAGAAGGTCAAGGAGCGCATCCTCGAATATCTCGCCGTGCAGGCGCGCGTCGAGCACGTGAAGGCGCCGATCCTGTGCCTGGTCGGCCCGCCCGGCGTGGGCAAGACCTCGCTCGGCCAGTCGATTGCGCGCGCCACCAACCGCAAGTTCGTGCGCATGTCGCTCGGCGGCGTGCGTGACGAGGCGGAAATCCGCGGTCACCGGCGCACCTATATCGGCTCGATGCCCGGCAAGATCCTGCAGAACATGGCGAAGGTCGGGGTGAAGAACCCGCTCTTCCTGCTCGACGAAGTGGACAAGATGGGGCAGGACTTCCGCGGCGATCCGGCTTCGGCGCTGCTGGAGGTGCTCGATCCGGAACAGAACAGCGCGTTCGTCGACCACTACGTCGAGGTGGAGTACGACCTGTCGGAAGTGATGTTCGTCGCCACGGCGAACACGCTCAACATTCCGGCGCCGCTGCTCGACCGGATGGAAGTGATCCGTCTGTCCGGCTACACCGAGGACGAGAAGGTCAACATCGCCATGCGCTATCTGCTGCCGAAGCAGATGAAGAACAACGGCGTGCGCGAGAACGAGCTCACCATCACCGAGAGCGCCATCCGCGACATCGTGCGCTACTACACGCGCGAGGCCGGCGTGCGCAACCTCGACCGCGAGATCTCGAAGATCTGCCGCAAGGTGGTGAAGAACCTGCTCATCAAACCGAGCGAGAAGAAGATCACCGTCACCTCGCGCAATCTCGACAAGTTCCTGGGCGTGCGCCGTTACACCTACGGCATGGCCGAGAAGGAGAACCAGGTGGGCCAGGTCACCGGCCTGGCGTGGACCGAGGTGGGCGGCGAGCTGCTTACCGTGGAAGTGGCCGTCATGCCCGGCAAGGGCAAGACCATCACCACCGGCAAGCTCGGCGACGTGATGCAGGAATCGGTGCAGGCCGCCCTGTCGGTGGTGCGCAGC
>QGUL01000067.1 GCA_003242425.1 Pseudomonadota bacterium
TGGCGGCGAACATCGTCTGGACCGGCGGCAGTTTGCTCTACCGCTCCCTGCGCGGCCTGATGGACGAGGCCATCCCCGGTCCGCAACGCGAGGCGATCGCGAGCCTCCTCGAGGGCTATCGCGATCTGGGCGTGAGCTACCATGCCCTGCGCACACGGCAGGCGGCCGGCCGCTCTTTCGTGTCGGTCCACATCCTCGTGCCGGGCGACTGGACGGTGAGCCGCGCGCACGATCTGGCCGAGGAAGTCGAGGGCCGCATCCGCGCCCTGGTGCCCAGCTGCTCCGTGGAAACGCATCTCGAACCCATCGAGGACCCCAGTTCCTACGCCGACATTCCGCTCGACCGCTGAACGGGTCTAAGTCGCGTCCTGGACGATCGGTCGTCAGGTAAGGGCCGGTTTTTTGCACGGCGGCGAACGCACACCGCCGCAAGGAGGCCCGGATGGAAGCCGATCCGCTGTTCCTGTCGCGCCTGCAGTTCGCCTTTCTGATCGTCTTCCACTTCCTGCTGCCGGCCTTCACCATCGGCCTCGCTTCCTACATCGCCGTGCTGGAGGGCGTGCATCTGTGGACGCGCAATCCGGTCTATCTGCGCCTGTCCAATTTCTGGATCAGGATGTTCGCGGTGTCATTCGGCCTGGGCGTGGTCTCGGGCATCGTCATGCCGTTCCAGTTCGGCACCAACTGGAGCCGGTTTTCCGAAGCGACGGCGAACGTCATCGCGCCGCTGATGGGCTACGAAGGCCTAATGGCCTTCTTCCTCGAAGCGGCGTTCCTCGGCGTGCTGCTCTTCGGCCGCAAACTGGTGCCGGCCTGGGCGCATTTCGCCTCGGCGCTGATGGTCGCTTTCGGCACACTGCTGTCCGCGTTCTGGATTCTCGCCGCCAACAGCTGGATGCACACGCCCGCGGGTTTCGAGTACGCCGACGGCTTCGTGGTGACGGAATGGCTGGCGGTGATCTTCAACCCTTCCTTCCCCTACCGCTTCCTGCACACGGTGACGGCGGTCTATCTCACCACCGCCTTCACCGTCATCGGCGTGGCGGCCTATCACCTGCTGCACGACCGGCACGTGGAGGAAAGCCGCATCATGCTGGTCATGGGCTTCGGCCTCACGACCGTGCTCGCGCCGCTGCAGCTCGTGCTCGGCGACCTGCACGGCCTCAACACGCTCGAACATCAGCCGGCCAAGATCGCGGCGATGGAAGCGATCTGGGAAACGGGCCCCAGACAGCCGGCGGTGCTGTTCGCCATTCCGGACGAGGACGCCGAGATCAACCGCGCCGAGATCGCGATTCCGAATCTCGCCAGCCTCTATCTGACCCACGACATTTCGGGCGTGGTGCAGGGACTGAAGGACTTCAAGCCCGAAGACCGGCCGCCGGTGCTGCCGGTGTTCATCGGCTTCCGCGTGATGGTGGCGATGTGGGCCGTGATGATGGGGCTGACGATCTGCGCCTGGTATCTGGGTATGCGCGGCGAGCTCCACAGGCGGCGCGGTTTCCTGCGCGCCTGCGTATGGGCGATTCCTTCGGGCTACATCGCCGTCACCGCGGGCTGGATCACGACCGAGGTGGGCAGGCAGCCCTGGGTGGTCTACAACCTCATGCGCACCGCCGACGGTCTCACGCCTTCCATCGACGGCGGCGATGTGGCGGTGTCGCTCGCGCTCTACGCGCTGGTGTACGCGGTCATCTTCGGCGCGGGCTTCTACATTCTCGTCCGGCTCGCAAGACGCGGTCCGCACATGCCGGCCGAGGACCGCGGACCCAGATTGAGCGAGCGTCCCGCACGCCCGCTCTCCGCCGCCACCGAATCGGAGGCGCCATGACCCTCGATCTCGTACCGCTGTGGACGGTGATCCTCGCCGTGGCGGTGTTCATGTACGTGCTGCTCGACGGCTTCGATCTCGGCGTGGGCATTCTCTTTCCCTTCGCGCCGGACGACGAGGCGCGCCTGCTGATGATGAATTCCGTGGCACCGGTCTGGGACGGCAACGAAACCTGGCTGATCCTCGGCGGCATCGGCCTGTTCGCCGCCTTTCCGGTGGCCTTCGCGATCATCATGCCGGCGCTGTACTTTCCCATCCTGCTGATGCTGCTGGGACTGCTCTTCCGCGGCGTGGCGTTCGAGTTCCGGCCCAACGCCCGGCGCAGCCGTCGCCATTGGGATCGCGCCTTCTTCCTCGGCTCGCTGGTCGCGACTTTCGCCCAGGGCTGCGTGCTCGGCCAGTATGTGCACGGCTTCCCGGTGCGCGACGGCCAATACGCCGGCGGCACGCTCGACTGGGTGAATCCCTTCGTGCTCGCCGTGGGCGTGGGGCTGGTGTTCGGCTACATGCTGCTCGGCGCGACCTGGCTGGTGATGAAGACCGAAGGCCCCTTGCAGGACTGGGCGCGCGGCAAGTCGCGGCTCGCGCTCGTCGGCGTGCTGGCCTTCATCACCATGGTAAGCGTCTGGACGCCTTTGCTGGAACCGCGCATCGCCGAACGCTGGTTCGCCTGGCCGAACATCGCCTTGCTCTCCCCCGTCCCGCTCGCCACGGTGGCGCTCGCCTGGCTGCTGTGGCGCTCGCTTGCACGCGGCGACGACTACCCGCCCTTCTTCTACGCCATGGGCCTGTTCGTGCTGTGCTATCTGGGCCTGGCGATCAGCCTCTTCCCCTATGTCGTGCCGCACAGCATCACCCTGGACGAGGCCGCGGCGCACCCCAACTCGCAGGCCTTCCTGCTGCTCGGCACACTCTTTCTGCTGCCGGTCGTGTTCGGCTATTTCGGCTGGTCCTACTGGGTGTTCCGCGGCAAAGTGCGCGCCGATATCGGCTATCACTAGCGGCTGCTGGTAGCATTCGGGTCCCGATCACGCGCACCCGGAGCTGGCATGGCCACATCCAACACCACCCAGAACATGGCGGTGTTCTGCGATTTCGAGAACATCGCCCTCGGCGTACGCGACGCCAAGTACGACAAGTTCGACATCAACAAGGTACTCGAGCGCCTGCTGCTCAAGGGCAGCATCGTGGTGAAGAAAGCCTATTGCGACTGGGAACGCTACAAGGCCTTCAAGGCGGCGATGCACGAGGCCTCGTTCGAACTGATCGAGATCCCGCACGTGCGCCAGTCGGGCAAGAACTCCGCCGACATCCGCATGGTGGTGGATGCGCTCGATCTCTGCTACACCAAGTCGCACGTGCGCACCTTCGTGCTCATCACCGGCGACTCGGATTTCTCGCCGCTGGTGTCGAAGCTGCGCGAGAACGACAAGATCGTCATCGGCGTGGGCGTGAAGAAATCGACCTCCGACCTGCTCATCGCCAATTGCGACGAGTTCATCTACTACGACGATCTGGTGCGCGAGAAGGCGAAGCCCAAGGCGCGCAAGAAGCCGGCCAAGCAGAAGAGCGCAGCCAAGGACGAGCCGCCGCAGAACGGCGAGGCCGCCGCCCCCACGAAGGAAGAGGACAAGCGGCAGGAAGCGATCGATCTGGTCATGGAGACCGTCGAGGCGCTGTTCGCCGAGCGCGGCGAGGAGGAGAAGATCTGGGGCTCGATGGTCAAGCAGGCGCTCAAGCGACGCAAGCCGGGCTTCAATGAGTCCTACTACGGCTTCCGCTCGTTCTCCAAACTGCTCGAGGAACTGCAGGCGCAGAAGCTGCTGGAACTGGAAGACGACGAGAAGTCGGGGGGCAAGATCATCCGCGGGTTCAATCCCGACTGGTAAAAACGGCACGGCCCGCATCGCTGCGGGCCGTGCACCACGGAACCGACCGGCTTACTCCTGGAACGCTTCTTCGCGCTTCTTGCGGATAGCCGGCAACGCGATGGAGAGCATCAGCAGTACGGCGACCGCCAGCATGGCGGCGCTGATGGGCTTCTCCAGGAAGATCATCGGATCGCCGCGCGAAAGCAGCATGGCGCGGCGCAGATACTCTTCCATCATCGGCCCGAGGATGAAGCCGAGAATGAGCGGCGCCGGCTCGCACTCCAGTTTCGCGCAGACATAGCCCAGCAATCCGAACAGCGCCATCAGATAGACGTTGAACTCGGTGTTGTTGAGCGTATACACGCCGATGCAGCAGAACATCAGGATCGCCGGATACAGCGCGCGGTAAGGCACGGTGAGCAGCTTGATCCACATGCCGATCAGCGGCAGGTTGAGGATCACCAGCATCAGGTTGCCCACCCACATACTGGCGATCATGCCCCAGAACAGTTCGGGCCGCTCGTTCATCACCATCGGGCCCGGCACGATGCCCTTGAGGATCATCGCGCCGATCATCAGCGCCATCACCGGGTTGGACGGGATGCCCAGCGTGAGCAGCGGGATGAACGAAGTCTGCGCGCCGGCGTTGTTGGCCGACTCGGGCGCCGCGACGCCGCGGATATCGCCCTCGCCGAAGTGCTTCGGCGGGCGGGCGAGTTTCTTCTCCATGGTGTAGGAGGCGAAGGAGGCGAGCAGCGAGCCCCCGCCCGGCAGGATGCCGAGCACCGAACCCAGGGCGGTGCCGCGCACGATGGAAGGCCAGGCCAGCTTGAGATCCTCCTTGGTCGGGAGGATGCGCGTTACCTTGGCGACGCTGACGTCGCGATGCTCGGTCCGCTCCAGGTTGACGACGATTTCGGCGATACCGAACAGCCCCATCGCGATCACGACGAAATCGATGTTCTCCGCGATTTCCGGAATGCCGAAATTGAAACGCGGCACGCCGGAGTTGACGTCGGTGCCGACCATGCCGAGCAGCAGCCCCAGCACGACCATGCAAAGCGCCTTGACGAAGGGACCGTGCGCCAGCACCACCGCGGCGACCAGACCCAGCACCATGAGCGAGAAGTACTCCGCGGGGCCGAACTTCAGCGCCAGCTCCGCAAGCGGCGGCGCGAACACGCCGATCACCAGCGTCGCTACGCAGCCGGCGAAGAAGGAGCTGATCGCGGCGATACCCAGGGCCGGACCGGCGCGGCCCATGCGCGCCATCTTGTAGCCGTCGATGGCTGTCACCACCGAGGCCGATTCGCCGGGCAGGTTGACGAGGATCGCGGTGGTGGAGCCGCCGTACTGGGAGCCGTAGTAGATGCCGGCCAGCATGATCAGCGCCGCCACGGGCGGCAGCGTGAAGGTGACCGGCAGCAGCATGGCGATGGTGGCCGTCGGCCCGAGGCCGGGCAGGACGCCGATCAGCGTGCCGAGCAGCACGCCGAAGAAACAGTAGAGCACGTTCTCGAACGAGAGCGCGACGTCGAAACCCAGGGCAAGGTTGGCAATGAGATCCATCGTGTTCCCTCCTCGATATCAATGCCCCGGGTAGAGCTTGAAGGGCAGCCCCAGCCCGTAATGGAAAACGACTACCGAGAAAGCCGCCAGGCCGACGGCCAGCAAGGCCGCGTCACGCCATTTGAACTCGCTGTGCGCGATCGAGCTCACCACGATGAGCGCCAGCACCGCGGGAATCAGGCCGGCCGAACGCACCAGGAAGCCGAACAGACAGATGCCGACCAGTACGATGGCGAGCGCCCCCAGCTTGAACTTCGGCACCTCCGGATCGCTGACCACCAGTGATTGTCCGAGCACGACCAGCCCGAGCACGGCGAGCAGGCCGCCCAGCAGGGTGGGGAAGTAGCCGGGGCCCATGCGGATCGCCGTACCCATCTCGTAGTTCTGGGCCACGAACGCGAAGCCCAGCCCGAAGGCGATAAACATCAGCCCCGCCCAGAAGTCCTTGGGCGATTTGATTTTCACGGTTTCTCCTCCTCCTTGTCCGAGTCGGATGCCGGCGGAACCGGGCCTCCCTGCCTTGCCGGGCACGGCCTGCCGGCAGTCCGCCCGCCGGTTGCTTGGTATCGGCGCCGTACGGCGCCTCAGTCGTTGCCCTCTCCCTCGTCTTCCTCGACCAGTCGGCGCTTGCGCACCGCTTCGGCGAGTTCGTTCAGCAGCATCTCCGTGTCGTCCCAGCCGATGCAGGCGTCGGTGATGCTCTGGCCGTAGGTGAGCGTCTTGCCCGGCACCAGATCCTGGCGGCCCTCGCACAGGTGCGACTCGATCATCACGCCGATGATGCGTTCGTCGCCCGCGGCGATCTGACCGGCGACGTCGCGCGCGACCTCGACCTGGCGCTTGTACTGCTTGGCGCTGTTGGCGTGCGAGACGTCGATCATCAGGCGCTGGGCCAGACCGCCGCTGGCGAGTTCCTTGCAGGCGGCGTCCACGCTGGCGGCGTCATAGTTGGGCTGCTTGCCGCCGCGCAGGATGATATGGCAGTCCTCGTTGCCGTTGGTCGAGACGATGGCGGAATGGCCGCCCTTGGTGACGGACAGGAAATGGTGCGGCGAGGAAGCCGCCTTGATCGCGTCCACCGCGATCTTGACGTTGCCGTCGGTGCCGTTCTTGAAGCCCACCGGGCAGGACAGTCCGGAGGCGAGCTCGCGATGCACTTGCGATTCGGTCGTACGGGCGCCGATCGCGCCCCAGGACACCAGGTCGGCGTAGTACTGGGGGGTGATCATGTCGAGGAACTCGGTGCCCGCGGGCATGCCCATCTCGTTGATGTTGAGCAGCAGCTGGCGGGCAATGCGCAGGCCCTTGTTGATCTGGAAGCTGCCGTCCAGGTCCGGGTCGTTGATGAGCCCTTTCCAGCCCACCGTCGTGCGCGGCTTTTCGAAGTACACGCGCATGACGACGACCAGATCCTTCTCCAGCGCCTTCTTGAGCGCCAGCAGTCGCTCCGCATACTCCAGCGCCGCCCTCACGTCGTGCACCGAACACGGCCCCACTACGACGACGAGCCGGTCGTCCGCCCCGTGCAGCACGCGATGGATCGCCTGCCGGGTCTCGTACACCACCTCCACGGCCTTCTCGCGCAGCGGGAATTCGCGCAGCACGTGCGAGGGCGGCACGAGCTCCTTGATTTCACGGATGCGTACGTCGTCGACTTTGGAGCGCATTTGGTGGTCCGAGAAAAGGGATTGGACGATTGCGGAGGACATGGCGGTACAGCGTTGATTCGAGGGGCTGGATTATATCGCAATGCAACATCGGCCTCGGAGGGGCTTGGGCATGGTTTTGTCAATCGGCGCCATAGCCGCCGCCTCAGGGGGGACCGGGACCCTTTTCATTAGCAATTCCCGCCTGCTGCTGCCAGCGCCAAAGTGCGATGAAGGGGGCATAAGTCGCGCCTTTCGCGTTGTTGCTGTCAAAGACGCATGGTAGCTTTCTTGCAAGGGCTTCAAAGGAGGTACGACGATGTCCGCCACTGCCAATCTTCCCGTCAGACACGACAAGCCGGCGGTGGATATCCCGATCGCCGGCTTCAAGGAGATCTACGACGTCGAAGCGGTGGATCGCGCCCTGCAGGAACTGCCTCCCGGCGCGAGCGAGGCCCTGAAAAGCACCTACGAGAAGATGATCAAGGTCGGGGGCCAGCGATTCACCGTCAAGCCGGCCGGCATCCCGGCGATGGCGCATCTGTACGAAGAGCTGCCCAACTTCAAGGAGGTGCTCGACGACATCAAGAAGCAGATTGCCCTGTGCGCCAACACCGAGGACGAACTGGAGCTGACGCCCATGCTGCTGCTGGGCGAGCCGGGCGTGGGCAAGACGCACTTCGGCCGGCGCATCGCCGATCTGCTGGGCACCGGCTTCGGCTTCGTCTCCATGAGCTCGATGACCGCCGGCTGGATCCTCTCCGGCTCGTCCTCGCAATGGAAGAACGCCAAGCCGGGCAAGGTGTTCGAGACCTTCCTCAACGGCCAGTACGCCAACCCGCTGATCGTGGTCGACGAGATCGACAAGGCCGGCAGCGACCAGCAGTACGACGCCCTCGGCGCGCTCTACACCCTGCTCGAGCACGACACCGCGG
>QGUL01000068.1 GCA_003242425.1 Pseudomonadota bacterium
TTCTTTTGTGGGAAGGTTAGAATTGTTTTAGGGACAGGATGTAGAGCGATTCCGGCGTCGTGACGAGGATGTGCGGCGGCGTGCGGCGCATGCGGTTGCGCTCGGCGCTCGGGGTATCGCCGGTCCGCACCGCCGTGCGGATGTCGCAGGCGGTGGCGAGGCGCTCGCGGATGCCGCGCAACGGCCGCTGCAGGTTCTGTTCGATGTCGTTCGACAGCGCCTTGAGCGGCGAGACATAGACGAGATAGACCTCGTCGGCGAGACCCTTTGCGCTTCCTTCAAGTACCAGGTCGTTGATCGCCGCGAGAAAAGCCGCCAGCGTCTTGCCCGACCCGGTGGGCGCGGCGATGAGCGTATCGCGCCCGCGCGCGGTCGCCGCCCAGGCGCGGCGCTGCACTTCGGTCGGCCGGCCGAAAGTGTCGGCGAACCAGCCCGCCACCGCCGGATGGAAGGCGGCGGGAAAGGCGTCTCCGGCGCGCAAGGAAGCGTGGGGCATGGGTGCATTCTACGTGAGGGGCGGGGCGTGCTTTTGCAAGGGGCGCCGCCCGTCCTGGGCAATTCCACGACGCCGGCAGGGTTGCGCTGGAACAAGGCCGTGTCCGGCGCCGGTCTGTTATAAGGGCCCTCCGCTGCAAGGAAGCCGCCATGGAATGGACCTACGCCGAACGCCGTCCCGGACAGTCGCTGCAGGAATTCTTCGCCCAGCACATCGACCACGAGGACGAGGAGAAGAGCTTCACCCTGCTCGCCCTGTCGCACGTCATGCGCGGCGTGTGCTACGGCGCCTACCGCTACGTCAACAAGCGCACCGGCATCGATCGCGTCAGCGCGCTCGTCATCCCCGTGCGGGTCGAACGGCGCAGCCCGCGCATCGGCTACCGCATCTACACCGAATACGAGGCGCCGCTCGAACACCACCGCTGCCCGCGCAGCATCTACGCCATGCTCACGCGGTTCCGTCACTGCGAGGAATACGCCCACGCCAAAGCTTGGCGTGCGCGGGTCGAGGATTGGTACAGGAGCTCGAACGCGCCGCCGCTGCGCACCGGCATGCGGATCGTGTTCAAGCGTCCGGTACGCTTCGACAACGGCGAGCAACGCAGCGAGTTCATCGTCGCCGGCCTCAATCCGCTGCTGTTGCGCGGCGACGACGGTCGGGCTTATGCCATTCCGGATCTGCGCGAACGCATCGGCCGCGGCGATGCGCAGGTGACGGCCTGATTCAGGCTGCGATTCGCGCGAGCGCCTGACGGATCGCTTCCGCGCTTTCCGGGCGCACCAGGCGCGCGACCTCCATGCCGTCGCGCATGAAGACGAGCGTCGGCCACAGCTTGACGTTGAAACTGCGGCCCAGCGGCCGGCCGGGACCGTCCTCGATCTTGTAGTGCGCGACTGCCTCGAAGCCGGCAAAAGCTTCGGCGATGAGCGGCTGCGCCCGGCGGCAGTAGCCGCACCAGGGCGTGCCGAACTCGACCACCACCGGGCCTTTGAGGGCGTCGATCTCTTCGCGCGCGGGCGCTTCGCTCGCGTAACTCTGCTGCAAAGTCATGAATGTCGATTGCGATGGCAAGGCGCGCAAGCATACCCGATGCGCGCCGCCATGCCGCCGGAGAGGCCGTAAACGGAAGCCGCAGCGCCCGCTAGAAAACGAGCCGCGAGCTTTCGCGGCGAGGGGGTGATCAGGACGAACCGAGCCGCTCGACGACCGCCTGCTGACGCTCGTCGAGCAGCGCGCCCCAGGTCCGCAGCAGCTCGCCGGCATTGGCGTAGACGAGCCGCTCGCCGCGCGCCGTGGCACTGCACGAACGCACGGCAATGCCTTCTTCCGTGCGCTCCAGTTCGAGCCGCAGATCGGGCCCGATGTAGAGCACGGTGGGTTCGGCCCGCTCGGCCGCGGCGCGCGAACGGACGACCGTGGGCCGGACGACGCGCTCGGCAGCCGCGAAGACGCGGACCTCGCTTTCCAGCAGTTCGCTCAGCATGCGGTCGTACATCGCGCAGCGCACGGCATCCGGAAACCCCGTCTTCAGTTTCAGCGTCATGCCGGTCGCGTCGCGCAGCGGTTCCGCCACGCAATCGCCGTAGAAATAGACCACCGCGCAGCCCAGGGCCATGGCTTCGCGCGCGCCGGCCGAACACAGGGTGAAGCGCAGGACCGGCGTCCCGCCGAGCCGGTCCAGCGCGATACGCACGTCGCGCTTCAGGGCCTCGGCCATCGCCTTGCGGGCCTGCTCGGTGCCCAGCAGCTTCTCGTTGAAGTAGCGGAAGGTCTTGCCGCTCAGCGCGGCGGCGATCGCCACCTGGCGCGACAAAGGAATGTTGCGGATCAGCACCCGCGCGAGGCACAGGAAGCTCACCCCGATCGCGAACCACTGCAGCACCGGCATGAAGAACACCGCCGCCAGCATGGCCAGGAAAATCGAAACGCGGGGAATCCAGAGACATTGCCCCGCTATACGCTGCATCAACAGCGTGTCCAGGATCGGGATACCCATTTCCTCCTCCAAAAAAGGGATGCCTGCTCCTTTGCCGAGAGTTAAGCCCAACGCGGGCTTTCCTGCAATCGCCGCAGCCGCCGGAAGGCGAAATGTGCCCCGTCCGTCCGCCCGGGCACGCTAATGGCTGAACCGTCGCTGCTTTCCCCCGCCTTTCCGGAGCGTGCATGGCCGTCACCACGGTACGACCGTCCAACGACCGCCTGATGCTGTCGGTGCTGGCGGTATTGGCGCTGCTGTGGTTCGCCGAGGACGTGCTGGTGCCGCTGGCGCTCGCCACGCTGCTGAGCTTCCTGCTCGCGCCGCTGGTGAACCGGCTGCAGTGCTGGGGCGTCCCGCGCATCCTGTCGGTGCTCCTCACGGCGCTTTTCGCCTTCACGGTGCTGGCCGGCGTGCTCTACGTGGTCGGCAGCCAGTTCCTGAGCCTCGCCGAATCGCTGCCGCAATACAAAAGCAACCTCGTCGAGCGCATCCAGACCCTGCGCAGCCCCGCCGGCGGCAGCCTGCAGGAAGGCAAGGAAACCATCGAGGAGCTGAGCGAGGAACTGCAGAAGGCCGCGCCCGGCAAGCCGGACAGCCGGCCCGTGCAGAAGGTGCAGGTGGTGGATCCGCCGCCCAACGCCGTCGAAATGATCCGCAGCGTGCTCGGACCGCTGGTGCAGCCGCTCGGCACCGCCGCGGTGGTGATCGTGTTCGTCATTTTCATGCTGCTGCAGCGGGAGGACCTGCGCGACCGCCTCATCGCGCTCGTCGGCGTACAGGACCTGCACGCCACCACCCAGGCGATGGACGACGCCGCGGCGCGCGTCAGCCGCTTCCTGCTCATGCAGTTGCTCATCAACGGCATGCAGGGCATCGCGGTGGCGGTCGGGCTGTGGCTGATCGGCGTGCCCAACGCCGCGCTGTGGGGCGCGCTGACGACCGTGCTGCGCTTCATCCCCTATGTCGGGCCGTGGCTCGCGGCGATGATGCCCATCGCGCTCTCCTTCGCGGTGTTCGAGGGCTGGGCCGAGCCGCTCATGACCATCGGCCTGTTCGTGGTGCTGGAAACGGTGAGCAACAACTTCCTCGAACCCTGGCTGTACGGCACGCGCACCGGCGTCTCGCAGCTCGCACTGCTCGTCGCGGCGGTGTTCTGGACCTGGCTGTGGGGCGCGGCGGGGCTGTTCCTGTCGACGCCCATGACGGTGTGCCTGGTGGTGATGGGCAAATACATCCCGCAGTTCGCGTTCCTCAGCATCCTGCTGAGCGACGAACCGGTGCTGAAACCGGCGCAGCGCTTCTACCAGCGCCTGCTCGCGCGCGATCCCGAAGAGGCCGAAGACCTGCTCGACGAGCTCGGCAGGCAGCGCACGCCGCTCGAACTTTGCGACGAGGTGCTGGTGCCGACGCTGCAGATGGCCGAGCAGAACCATCAGCGCGGGCTGCTCGACGAGGCGACGCGGCGCTACATCGTCGAACAGACAGGCGAGCTGGGCGCGGCGCTCTACGAAGACAACCCGGCGCCGCAAGCGCTGCCGAACGGCGCGCGCTTCACGGTGCTCAACCTTCCCGCCGCGGACGAAGCCGACGAAGCGGCGGCGCGGCTGTTCGGCCTGCAGCTTGCGCATGAGGGCATCGACAGCCGCCACGTCACGATCGATGCGCTCAAGGTCGAGATGCTGGACGAGGTCGGCGCGCTGCATCCCAACGTGGTCTGCATCTCCGCGCTGCCGCCCGCGGCCATGAGCCACGCGCGCTATCTCTGCAAGCGCCTGCGCGCGCGCTTTCCCGACGTGCCCATCGTGGTCGGCCTGTGGGGCGCCGAAGGCGACATGGGGCGCGCCTGCGAGCGGCTCAAGACCGTGGGATGCGCGGCGGTGTTCACCGGCTTCGCCGACGCCGTGGACGAAATGAAGCAGCGCCGCCAGCACGTCCTGCAGGGCATCAAACCGCTTCCGGCCAGGACGGCGCAAGGCGGCGGGCACTCCGTTGGCTAGAACGAATCGGGACACGCATCGAGCCGCCCATGACCGCCGACACCGCCCGCCCGAAGAAGCGACCGCGCAAGCCCGCCTGGGGCAAGCTCGTGGCGGCGGCAGTCGTCATCGCCGCGCTGACGGCGGCCTGGCGCTACACGCCGCTCGCCGACTATCTCACGGCTCAACGCATCGGCGCCTGGGCGCGCTACGTGCGCGAGATGCAGCTCGCGCCGCTGTGGACGGTGATCGCCTACGTGGTGACGAGCTACCTGATGTTCCCGCGGCCGCTGCTCACCCTCTTCACCGTCATCGCCTTCGGGCCGTGGCTGGGTTTCACCTACAGCATGCTCGGCATCATGGTGGCGGCGCTGTCGCGTTACTACGTCGGCCGCCTGCTGCCGCCCGACTTCATCCGCAAGCTGATGGGCGACAAGATGGACCGCATCGGCGACCGGCTGCGCGATCACGGTTTCCTCACCGTCTTCGCCATCCGCGTGGTGCCGGTGGCGCCCTTCCCGGTGGAAGGTTTCGCCGCCGGCGCGAAGCGCCTGCGCGTGTGGGATTACAGCCTCGGCACCTTTCTCGGCATGCTGCCCGGCGTGCTCGCCACCACCATCTTCGGCCGCGAGATCGAACGCGCGCTGAACGACCCCTCGCAGATCAACTACTGGGTGCTGGGCGGCGTGGTGCTGGCGCTCATCCTCGTCACCGTGCTGGTGGGCCGCTGGCTCAACAAGCTGCAGGCGGCGCCGGCCTAGCCGCGCGCAAGCGGCGGACGAAGCGCGCACTGGTCTGAACGGGAGATGACCGTTCGCCCCGCGCGAGGGCGAACGGCCTTGGATCAGTTGGCGTATTTCACCGTGCAGCCGTAGGCGGTGGTGGTCGCCACCGACACCGGCTTGCCGGCCATCAATTCGCCGAAAGCCTGTTTGACGTAGTTGGTCGCCTTGTCGATGTCTTCCACGCGCGCGCTGGGGATGCTGTCGATCGCACCGGCGTACACCAGCGTGCCCTGCGGATCGATGATGTACATGTGCGGCGTGGTCTTGGCGCCGTAGGCCTTGCCGATCTTGCCGTCCGCGTCCATCAGCGTGGCGGTGACGAGGGCGTTCTTCTCCTTCATCCACGCTTCCATCTTCGCCGGCGGCAGATAATCGCTTTGCGACTCGGCCGTGGAATTCACCGCCAGCCACACCGCGCCTTTGCCGACGATTTCCTTCTGCGTCGCCTGCATGTTGCCGCTGTAGTGCTTGCGCACGAACGGGCAGCCGGGATTCACCCACTCCAGCACCACGTACTTGCCCTTGTAGTCGGCGAGCCGGTGGGTTTTGCCGTTCGTGTCGACGGCGCTGAAATCGGGCGCAGGCTGGCCCACCATTGCCGCCGCCAACGCCGCGGTGGACAGCAACGCCGCAGCAGCCGACACAACCATCGTCAACATGCGTTTCATACGTCCTCCTCGATGAAAAACCTCTGTGCTAACGCCCGCGGATCAAAACCGCGTCCTCCGGCACGCGCCGGCCCAGTTCGCGGCAGTCGCCGGACGGCGGCTGCTGGCCGGGCGGCCGGTCGGGATACCAGATGCGGCATTGACCGGGCGGCGGCATGTGCCCGGGCGGCACGTTCACGCGTGCGCCGGCGTCGGCGCCGCGCGCGTGCGAAGGCGGCCCGTGCCGCTCGTCGTGATGGCGATCGTAATGCATGCAGCCGGCCAATGCGGCGACGAGCGCGGCAGCGGCCACCGGGCCTCTCGATCGGCGGGTCATGTCGTGTCTCCTCGAAGGTGTCGTGCCGCGCGCTACAGCTCCGCCACCGCTTCCTGCACTTCCTTCACCGAAGGCAGTTCGGACAGCAGACGCGGCGGCTGGAACTCGTCTGCCGGATACAAGGCGTACACCGGCACGCCGGTCCGGCCGAGCGCGGCGAGCTCCGCGCTGATGGCGTCGTCGCGCGTGGTCCAGTCGGCGCGCAGCAACGCGACGTTCTTGCTCGCGAAAGCCTGCAGCACGCGATCGTCGGCGAGCGTGGTGCGCTTGTTGTACTGGCAAGTCACGCACCATGCGGCGGTGAAATCCACGAACACGGGCCGGCCTTGGGCGCGCAGCTCGGCCACGCGCTTGGGCGACCACGCTTCCCATCCGGCTTCCACGGCCGCCGCCGCAGGTACCGCCGTCTTCCATGCCGGCAGCGCCCAGGCGAAGACGCCGGCAAGGATGAGCAAAGCCGGCAGGCCGAGCGCCCAGCGCGCACGCCCGGCCACGGCGGGCGAACCCCATGCCCAGGCGACGAGCGCCACCGCGACCAAAAGCGCCAGCATCGCCACCGCGCCGTCGATGCCCGTCTGCATGCCGAGCACCCAGATCAGCCACACCACGGTGGCGAACATGGGGAAGGCCATGAGGATCTTGAAGCGCAGCAGCCACGGCCCCGGACGCGGCAGCGCGCGCGCCACCGCAGGCACCACGCTGGCGACGAGATACGGCGCCGCCATACCCAGACCGAGCGAGGCGAACACCGCCAAAGCCTGCGCCGCGGGCAGCGTCACCGCGAAACCGAGCGCCGCGCCCATGAACGGCGCCGTACAGGGCGAAGCGATCGCCACCGCGATCACGCCGGTGAAGAACGCGTCGGCGATGGGGTGGCGCAACTGCCAGCCGCCGAGGCTCGCCGGCAGCACGGCGCGCAGCTCGAACACGCCCGCGAGATTCAGTCCGATCAGCGTGAACAGCACGGCGAGCGAAGCGACGAAGCCCGGCTCCTGCAGCTGGAAGCCCCAGCCCAGTTGCTCGCCCGCTGCGCGCAACGCGAGCAGCAGCCCCGCCAGCGCGACGAAGGACAGCAATACGCCGGCGGTGTAGGCGAAGCCGCCCGCGACGAGCCGCGCGCGCTTGTGCGCGTGATCGGCGAAGCCCAGCAGCTTCAGCGACAGCACCGGGAACACGCAGGGCATGAGGTTGAGCAGCAGCCCGCCGACGAAGGCGAAGCCCAGCGCCACCGCAAGGGAGAGATCGTTTTCTGGCGCGACCGGCGCAGGCCGGTCGAAGCGGCCGAGATCGAAAGTCGGCATGGGCTTGGGCGGCACGTCCGCGACCTGCGACCACGGCGTGCTCATGGGCGCCGCGACTCGGATGATGTCCTGACGGTCATTGAACACCAGCACCGCGGGAATGGTCTCCGGGCTCGCGCTGCGCTGCGGCGAGAGCAGCACGCGCCCTTCCCACACGCCCGCTTCCCAGGATTGCAGCACCGGCTCGGCGTGCTCGATCAGCCCCGCGGTTTCGTAATAGACCTCGGCCTGTCTGTCCCGCACGCGCTCGGGCAGTCCTTCCACCCGCAACACGAGCGCGTAGCCTTCTGCGAAGGCGGTGGCTTTCACGTCTT
>QGUL01000069.1 GCA_003242425.1 Pseudomonadota bacterium
CGGCAAAACCCTCGCCATGGCGGCGCTGATGCGCTCGACCGGCCGTGTATATGCCTTCGACGTGTCCGAGCATCGGCTGGCGAAACTGCGGCCGCGGCTTGCGCGTTCCGGGGCTTCCAACATCGACGCGCGGCTCATCGCCTCGGAACACGACGCCAAGCTCGGGCGGCTCGCGGGCAAGCTCGACCGTGTCCTGGTCGATGCGCCCTGTACGGGGCTGGGCACCTTGCGCCGCAATCCCGATCTCAAATGGCGCCAGCACGAGGCGGACCTCGAGGCGCTGACGCGGAAACAGCTTTCGATTCTGAGCGCGGCGGCCAGGCTGCTCAAACCGGGCGGGCGGCTGGTCTATGCCACCTGCAGCCTGCTGCCGGAAGAGAACGAGGCGGTGGTCGAAGCATTCCTGCGCGAGCACCCGGAGTTCAGGCCGTTGTCGGCGCAACGTTTGCTCGCCATGCAGTCGATCGGGCTGGATGCGGGGGCTCTGCCGTCCGACGACTATTTGCGTTTGATGCCCCACGTGCATGGCACGGACGGGTTCTTCGCGGCCGCCATGGAACGTGTCCACGGTTTTTGACGCGCGCAAAACGCCGGATGCAAGTCGCTGTTTCGATTCCTTAATTTGAAGGCTGAACGAATCGCCGTGAAAAGGGTCCGAGACGGAACCGCATTCTGTCGGTGCGCGGCGGCAAATTGCCGTAGAATGCAAGCGCTGTCTTAATCATTGCATAAGGAAATTCATTGTCCATGCTTTACTCCGGTGTGTTCGATCTGCCCTGGTGGGGTGTGGTCATCGTCGCGCTCGTGCTCACGCACATCACCATCGCTTCGGTCACCATCTTTCTCCATCGCTGCCAAGCGCATCGCGCGCTCGAACTGCACCCCATCGCTTCGCACTTCTTCCGTTTCTGGCTGTGGCTGACTACCGGCATGGTCACCAAGGAATGGGCCGCCATCCACCGCAAGCACCACGCCAAGTGCGAGACACCGGAGGATCCGCACAGTCCCCAGCAGGTCGGCATCCACCGCGTGCTGTGGGGCGGCGTGTTCCTTTACGTGAGGGAGTCGCGCAATAAGGAAACCCTCGAGCGCTACGGTCACGGCACGCCCGACGACTGGCTGGAACGCAACGTCTATTCGCGCTTCACCAAGACCGGTATCACCATCATGCTGCTGCTCGACGTCAGCATGTTGGGCGTACTGCCGGGTCTGGCGGTATGGCTCACACAGATGGTCTGGATCCCGTTCTGGGCTGCCGGCGTCATCAACGGCCTCGGCCACTACTGGGGCTACCGCAATTGGGAATGCGAGGACGCGAGCACCAACATCTTCCCGATCGGCATCCTGATCGGGGGCGAGGAGCTGCATAACAACCACCACGCCTTCGCTTCCTCGGCCAAGCTGTCGTGCAAGTGGTTCGAATTCGACATCGGCTGGATGTACATCCGCATCCTCGAGATGCTGGGGCTGGCGAAGGTGAAGAAGGTCGCGCCGACGCCGAAGTTCGCGCCCGCCAAGTCGACCATCGACTTCGACACCCTGCAGGCGGTGCTGACCCATCGCTACGACGTCTGGGCCAAGTATTGCCAGTCGCTCAAGCGCACCTTCGCGCAGGAGATGAGCAAGTTCGCCGACGAGCATCCCAACGCCTGGCGCATCAAGCGCTGGCTGCTCCGTGACGAAAGCAAGCTGGGCGAGCACGAGCGTGCCAAGCTGCAGGAAGTGCTGGCGAAGAGCAAGGCGCTGGAGACGGCCTACGCCATGCGGCGCGAGCTCGCGGCACTGTGGCAGCGCTCGACCGCCTCGCGCGAACAACTGCTCAAGCAACTGCAGGACTGGTGTCAGCGCGCGGAGGAGAGCGGTATCGCGCCGCTGCGCGAGTTCGCCTTGCGCCTGCGTTCGTACGCCGCCTGACCGGCTTGTCGTTGGAACCCCAAAGCCCGGCTTCGGCCGGGCTTTTTTGTTCATGGGCCGGGTACGCGGGTTGCGAGACCTTGGAACACGCAACCCAAGGAGTGACCCATGAGCGACAAGGACCGGATCGAAGGCGAAGGCAGCTACAGTGCCACCAAGGGCTACAATGAACGCACGCGCAAGTTCGTCGAGTCGGGCAAGGTCGAACAGGCCGCCGACCAGGCGGCGCCGCACAGCCAGCAGGAAGCGCAGGAACTCCGCGAGGCCGAGCGCAAAGGAAAGCAGCGCGCCAAGGGCGAGGATCCGGCGCTGTACGACCCGAGCCAGATTCCTGAGGACCCGGACTATCCGCGCAACGAGTAGCGGCGCGTGCGCAAAAGAAAAAACCCGCCGGACGGCGGGTTTTTTCTTGACGGGACCGCAGTGCTTACTTGAGCTTGGTTTCCCTGTACAGGACGTGCTTCCGCGCCTTGGGATCGTACTTCTTGATCTCCAGCTTGTCGGGCGTCGTCCGCTTGTTCTTGGTGGTCGTATAGAAATGACCGGTACCGGCGGTCGACTCGAGCTTGATCTTTTCGCGCATGGCTCAGGCTCCGGTCTCAGATTTCGCCGCGGGCCCGCAGATCGGCCAGAACGGCATCGATGCCCTTCTTGTCGATGATGCGCAGACCGGCGTTGGATACGCGCAGGCGCACCCAGCGGTTCTCGCTCTCGACCCAGAAGCGGCGGTACTGCAGATTGGGCAGGAAGCGGCGTTTGGTCTTGTTGTTGGCGTGGGAAACGTGGTTCCCGACCATCGGCTTCTTGCCGGTGACTTGGCAAACTCGCGCCATGACGGCGTCTCCGGGTTCTGTTTCAGAAAAGCCACGGATTATAGAGGCGAACCGGGGGGATGGGCAAGTTCAGAGCATGCCCCGTTCGGCGAAGGAGCAGGCCGCTCCGCGCCCGACCACGAAATGGTCCAGAACCCGGACGTCGATCATCGCGAGCGCCCGTTTCAGGGTGTCGGTGAGCAGCTGATCGGCCTGGCTGGGCTCGGCGACCCCGGAGGGATGATTGTGGGCGAAGATTACGCTGGCGGCGTTGTGCCGCAGTGCCGCCTTGACCACCTCGCGTGGATAGACGCTGGTCTGGGTCAGGGTACCGCGGAACAGCTCTTCCGCGACGATGACCCGGTTCTGGGCGTCGAGGAAGACCGCCACGAAGACCTCGTGCTCGCGTTCGGCGAGCAGCAGGCGCAGGTAATCCCGCACCGCATCCGGTGAACTGAGTGCGTCGGTTGCACGGGCGCGTTCGGCGAGCACCCGCCGGCCGATTTCCAGGGCGGCCTTGAGCAGGGCCCATTTGGCCGGGCCCATGCCGCTCACGTGCTCGTCGGGACGCGGATCGTAGTGAAGCAGGGCACCGAGTGAACCGAAGCGGGCGAGCAGCTCGCGCCCCAGTTCCACCGCGCTGCGGCCGGGCGTGCCCACGCGCAGGAAGATCGCCAGCAGTTCGGCGTCCGACAGGGCGGCGGCGCCGCGGCTCAGCAGTTTCTCGCGCGGACGCTCGTCCTCGGGCCAGTTGCTGATGCCCATCGGTCCCTCCTGGAGCAAAGGCGCGTAGAATCGCCGCGGGATGTTAGGCGCTCCGGGCGCGGCGAGCGATCCGCCCGTCGGGCTAGGCACTCCGGCCGGGTGCGCGAGTACACGAAGATGACTGATCTGACAGGCAAGAAAATACTGCTGGGCTTGACCGGCGGCGTGGCCGCCTACAAAAGCGCGGAACTGTGCCGCCTGTTCGTCAAGGCGGGTGCCGACGTGCAGGTGGTGATGACGGAAAGCGCGACACGCTTCATCGCGCCGATGACGCTGCAGGCGCTTTCGGGCAAGCCCGTGTTCCACGACATGTGGGATGCGCGCATCGCCAACCACATGGCGCACATCGAACTGTCGCGCGATCGCGACCTCATCCTCGTCGCGCCGGCGACGGCGGATTTCATGGCGAAGCTCGCGCACGGTTTGGCCGACGATCTGCTCTCGACATTGTGTCTGGCACGCGAGGTGCCGCTCTATGTCGCGCCGGCGATGAACCGGCAGATGTGGGAGAACCCGGCCACGCAGCGCAACGCGGCGCAACTGAGCGCGGACGGCATCCACATCCTCGGCCCGGACGAGGGCGAGCAGGCCTGCGGCGAGACCGGCATGGGCCGCATGCTCGAGCCCGAAGCGCTGTTCGATCACATCGCGATCGCGCTCGGCGACAAGCCGCTAGCCGGCAAACGGGTGCTGCTGACCGCGGGGCCCACTTTCGAGCCCATCGACACCGTGCGCGGGATCACCAATCTCAGTTCGGGCAAGATGGGTTTTGCGGTCGCGCAGGCGGCCGTGGAGGCGGGCGCGCAGGTGACGCTGATCGCCGGGCCGACCGCGCTTGCCACCCCGACCGGCGTGCGCCGCGAGAACGTCATGACCGCGCGCGAAATGCATCGCGCGGTGATGGCGCATGTGGCGGAGGCGGACGTCTTCATCGGCGTGGCGGCGGTGGCGGACTATTACGTGGCCAACGCCTCGGACCGGAAGCTCAAGAAGTCGAACGGCAAGCCCCGTATCGAGCTGGAAGAGAACCCGGACATCCTCGCCGAGGTCGCGGCGCTGCCGAACGCGCCCTACTGCGTGGGCTTCGCCGCCGAAACGGAGAACCTCCACGAGTACGCGCAGGCCAAGCGCGCGAGCAAAAAGATCCCGCTGCTTGCCGCGAATCTCGCGCACAACGCTTTCGGCCGCGACGAGAACGAACTCATCCTCTTCCACGACGAGGGCGAAACCCGCCTGCCGCGCGCCTCCAAGCTGGAAGTCGCGCGCGGCCTGATTCGGGAGATCGCCGCACGGCTGCCGAATCGTTGAGCGAGAAAAACATGCACCGTATCGACGTCAAGATCCTCGATCCCCGCCTGCACGATCAGCCGCCCCGATACGCCACCGCCGGTTCCGCCGGTCTCGACCTGCGCGCCTGCATCGACGCGCCGCTGGAACTCGCGCCCGGTGCGACGGCGCTGGTGCCGAGCGGCATCGCCATCCATCTCGCCGATCCGGGGCTCGCCGCCCTGGTGCTGCCGCGTTCGGGGCTGGGCCACAAGCACGGCATCGTGCTCGGCAACCTCGTCGGCCTCATCGACAGCGACTACCAGGGACAGATCATGGTGTCGGTGTGGAACCGATCGAACGCGCCGTTCACCCTGCAGCCCATGGAGCGCATCGCGCAACTGGTGATCGTGCCGGTGCTGCAGGTGGCCTTCAACGTCGTCGAGGAATTCGAAGCGAGCGAGCGCGGCGCCGGCGGCTTCGGCAGCACCGGCACGCGCTGAAACGTTTTTCCCAAAGAAAAAGGCGGCCGCGGGGCCGCCTTTTCGTTCGGGCGTTGCGCCTCAGGCCAGCATGTCGGCCCAGATGTTGCGCGCCCAGGCGTCGGCGTACGCCTTCTCCAGCTCGCTGCGCTGCGAGGACACGCCGCCGCTGCCCGGCACCGTCACCAGCGTCTTCTTCTCCGGGTCGTAACGGTGTACCGAGTTCACGTGCATCGCCTCGCGGTCGCTCACGTAGCTGTAGCAGGTGTTGCCGATGATCGGCGTCGGGTTGGGCTGCCGGCCGGTGAGCAGCGCGACGATGGCCGAGGCCGCGATCTTGGCGTGGTTGTTCGCCATGCTGCCCGACTTGGGCATCGCCGGCGCCGACAGCGTGGCATCGCCCAGCACGTGGATGTTCGGCACCGCGACCGATTCCATGGTGCGCCAGTCCACGCCGCACCAGCGGTTGTTGGCTGTGATGAGTCCCGCGGAGACGGCGATCGAGCCGGCACGCATGGGCGGCAGCACGTTCAGCACGTCGCCCTTGAAGGAATCGAACTCCGTCTTGACGGTGCGGGTCGCGACATCCACGTCCTTCGCTTCCTGGCTGGGGATGTACTCGATCAGACCGGGATAGAGCTCCTTCCACGCCGCGAGGAACAGCCCCTTCTTGGAGACGATGTCCTCGTTCGCGTCCAGCACCAGTACTTTCGAGCGCGGCTTGGCCTGCTTGAAGTAGTTCGCCACCTGGCAGATGCGCTCGTAGGGGCCGGGCGGGCAGCGGTAGGGCGCCTTGGGAATCGACAGCAGATACACGCCGCCGTTGGGCATCGCTTCCAACTGCTTGCGCAATGCCAGCGTCTGCGGGCCGGCTTTCCAGGCGTGCAGCACCTGCTGTTGCGCCTGCTCGTTGTTGAGCCCGGGCAGCAGGTCGTACATGAAGTCGATGCCGGGCGAGACGACCAGACGGTCATAGGCGAGTTCGCCGCCGTTCTTGAGCACGACGCGCTTCTTGTCGGGCTGCACGCCCGTCGCCACGTCGTGCACGACGTTCACGCCGTGCGCGCGCAGACCGTCGTAGCCCATGGTCAGGCTTTCCAGCGTGCGCGAACCGCCCAGCACCAGGTTGGAAAGCGGGCAGGAGATGAACTGCTTGTTCGGCTCGACCAGCGTCACATCGATCTGGCCGCCGCTCCACATGCGGATGTACTTGGCCGCCGTGGCGCCGCCGAAGCCGCCGCCGATGACGACCACACGCGCCGCCGATTTGCCCGCGGTACCGCGCGTCGTCGCGCAGCCGCCCATGATGCCGGCCGCAGCGCCGGCGCCCATCAGTTTGAGGAACTCACGGCGATCGAGACTCATTTGGTCCTCCTGCCGGGCGTTTGCGAGGCGAAGTAGGCGCCGAGCAGTTCGTACTGCTCGTCGCTATAGCCCTTGGCGATCTGGTGCATGATGGTCGCCGGGCGCTTGCCGTCGCGGAAATCCTTCAGCTGCTGGACGATGTAGTCCTTCGGCTGACCGGCAAGATGTGGCAGACCGCCGGCGTTGACGCCGTTGGTGCCGTGGCAGATGGCACAGGCGGCCGCGAGATCGCGGCCGGCGGTGTCGTTGCCTTGCGCATGCGCGACGAGCGACGCACAGGCGAGCAGGACGCTCGCGGCAAGGCCGAGTGTCCTTCCCTTGTTCATCGTTGTTTTCCTCCTTCGGCCTGGACAGGTCGGCGAGTCTCCGCTGCCACGAAGCAATCGTCAAGCCGAAATATAAAAAAGGCCGCTTATCGCGGCCTTTTGGAATAAGCTTATAACTCAACGCTTAAGTAGAAGGTTCGACGGCGGACTCCTCCGTCTCGGCGAAGCGCAGCACCACCTTCTCGTCGTCGTCCACGTCCACCGTGACCTTGCCGCCGTTCGCCAGCCGGCCGAACAGCAGCTCGTCCGCGAGCGCCCTGCGGATGGTGTCCTGGATCAGGCGGGCCATCGGACGCGCACCCATGAGCGGATCGAAGCCGCGCTTGGCGAGGTACTCCTTGAGCTTGTCGGTGAAGATCGCGTCCACCTTCTTCTCGTGCAGCTGCTCCTCCAGTTGCATGAGGAACTTGTCGACCACCCGCAGAATGATCTCGTGATCGAGCTGGCGGAAGGAGATGATGGCGTCCAGGCGGTTGCGGAATTCCGGCGTGAACAGCCGCTTGATCTCGGCCATTTCGTCGCCTTCGGCCTTGGGCGCCGCGAAGCCGATGGTGTTCTTCGACAGCGTTTCCGCGCCCGCGTTGGTGGTCATGATGATGATCACGTTGCGGAAGTCCGCCTTGCGGCCGTTGTTGTCCGTCAGCGTGCCGTGATCCATCACCTGCAGCAGGATGTTGAAGATGTCCGGATGCGCCTTCTCGATCTCGTCGAGCAGCAGCACGCAGTACGGCTTCTTGGTGATGGCCTCGGTCAACAGGCCGCCCTGATCGAAACCGACGTAACCGGGCGGCGCGCCGATCAGGCGCGACACCGCATGGCGCTCCATGTATTCGGACATGTCGAAGCGCACCAGCTCCACGCCCAGGCAGTAGGCGAGCTGGCGGGCGACCTCGGTCTTGCCC
>QGUL01000070.1 GCA_003242425.1 Pseudomonadota bacterium
CCGAGGCGATGCGGGCGATCGTGCTGATGGACCTCGCGCTGCGCCATCGCGCGCAGAACGCCGACGTCGACAGCGGCACACCGAGGATTCCGGGGCGCATCCGGCGTTGAGGCGCGGGGCCGCCGTGCTGCGCCGTTCCTTCCCCTGACGATCCGGCCGTGACCGTTCCCGCCTTCCGGCTGTCCGCGCTCTATGGCGCCTACTTCGCCTTCATCGGCGCCTACATGCCGTACTTCGGCCTCTATCTCGCCGCGCTCGGGCTGGCGCCGTGGGCGATCGGGGTGTTGCTGTCGGTGGGGCAGTTCACCCGCATTTTCGCCCCCAACATCTGGGCATGGCTCGCCGACCGGCGCGGGCGCTCCATCGAGCTGCTGCGTCTTGCGCTGGCCATGGCGGTCGTGAGCTACCTCGGCCTGTTCTTCGCCGAGGGTTTCGTCGCCCTGTTCCTGGTGCTGGCCATCCACGCCTTTTTCGTCAGCGCATCGATGCCGCTCTTCGAGGCCATGACGCTGCGTTATCTGCACGGTCAGTACGGGCGTTACGGGCCGATCCGGCTGTGGGGTTCGGTCGGCTTCATCGTCGCGGTCACGGTGATCGGCCGGGCGCTCGATTACGTCGATACGCGCAACTTCCTCTGGATGGCGCTGCTGCCGCTCGTCGGCGCCCTGCTTGCCTCATGCGTCATCGCGCAACCGCCTGCCCATGCCGATGCGGCCGACGAACGCAACGGTTCCATCCGCGAGCTCGCCCTGCGGGCCGAGGTGATGGCCCTGTTCGGGGCGGGCTTCCTGATGTGCGTCGCGCACGGGCCGCTGTACGGTTTCTACTCGATCTATCTGGACGACACCGGTTACAGCAAAACTGCGGTCGGCCTGTTGTGGGCCTTGGGCGTGGTCGCCGAAATCGTGGTGTTCCTCGCCATGCCGCGCTGGCTCACGCGCTTTTCCCCCTATCGCGTGCTGCTGGCGAGTTTCGCGCTCGCCACGGTGCGTTTCCTCTTGATCGGGTGGTGCGTAGAGAGCGTGCCGCTGCTGTTCGTCGCGCAGTTGATGCATGCTGCGAGTTTTGGCAGCTTCCACGCCGCTGCGCTAACCTTGGTCAACGCATGGTTCAGCGGCCGCCGCCACGTGCGCGGGCAGGCGCTGTTCTCCAGCCTGACCTACGGGGCCGGCAGCGCGGTCGGGGCGGCCGGTGCCGGGGCGCTGTGGCAGTCGGTCGGGCCGGTGTGGACCTACACGGCCGCCAGCCTGGCCGCGGCATGTGGCTTGCTCTTGATCGCCTGGCGCGGGCGGCTCTTCCCTCAATTGGCACAACGGCATGCGTAGTTCCGCAACGAAACGTTCCTTGCTCGCGCTCCTCTTCAGCGCGTTGTTGAGCGCGTGCGCGACGCAGAGCACGACGTCGGCCGGGGCGGTCGGCATCGAGCGCGGTCAGACGATGCTCGTCTCGTCCGAGGAAGTCGAGCAGGCGGCCAATCAGCAATACAGCCAGATCATGGCGCAGGCACGCAAGAAGGGCGTGCTCAACCGCGATGCCGCCCAGGTGCAACGGGTGCGCGCCATCGTCAACCGCCTCATTCCGGCGACCGCCGTCTTCCGACCGGACGCGACGAACTGGAACTGGGAAGTCAACGTCATCACGACCGATGAACTCAACGCCTGGGCGATGCCCGGCGGCAAGATCGCCGTCTACACCGGCCTGATCGAAAAGCTCAAGCTCACCGACGCCGAACTGGCCGCGGTGCTGGGCCATGAGATCGCCCACGCACTGCGCGAACATTCACGCGAGCGCATTTCGCGCCAGCTCGCAACCAGCGCGGTGGTCGGCATCGGCGCCGCCATCCTCGGCCTCGGACAGAGCGGCGCGGATCTGGCGGGCATGGTGGCGGACGTGACTTTCAACCGCCCGAATTCGCGTCTGCACGAGAGCGAGGCCGACGCCATCGGCACCGAGCTGGCCGCGCGGGCAGGTTACGACCCGCACGGCGCGGTCTCGGTCTGGGAAAAGATGCTCAAGGCCGGAGGCAACGGGCTGCCCGAATTCCTGTCCACCCATCCTTCGCCGGAGAACCGGCTGAAGACCCTGCAAGGCATCGCCGACCGGCTGATGCCCATCTACCGCCAGGCCGCCCAGAAGAAGTAGGGAGCCGGCCGGGCGGGTTATAATCCGGGGCTCCCAGCGTAGTTTTCACATACCGAAACCATGGGCCCCCAAACGCTGTACGACAAACTCTGGGCGAGCCATGCCGTGCACGTCGAAGACGACGGCACGACGCTGCTCTACATCGATCGGCATTTCCTGCACGAGGTGACGAGCCCGCAGGCTTTCGAGGGCCTGCGCCTGGCCAAGCGTAAACCCTGGCGCGTCGACGCCAACCTGGCGACCGCCGACCACAACGTGCCGACCACGGACCGCTCGCTCGGGATCAGCGACCCCGTCTCGCGCACCCAAGTGGAGACCCTGGACCGCAACTGCGCCGAGTTCGGCATCGTCCAGTTCGGTATGAGCGATCCTCGCCAGGGTATCGTGCACGTGATCGGCCCCGAACAGGGCGCGACGCTGCCCGGTATGACGGTGGTGTGCGGCGACAGCCATACCAGCACGCACGGCGCCTTTGCCTGTCTGGCGCACGGCATCGGCACATCGGAAGTCGAGCACGTGCTCGCCACCCAGTGTCTGCTGGCGAAGAAGTCTAAGAACATGCTGGTCTGGTTCGACGGCAAGCTCCCGCGCGGCGTCACCGCCAAGGACATGATCCTGGCGCTCATCGGCGAGATCGGCACGGCGGGGGGCACGGGCTACGCCATCGAGTACGCCGGCCCGGCGGTGCGCGCGCTGTCCATGGCTGGGCGCATGACGCTCTGCAACATGGCCATCGAAGCCGGCGCGCGCAGCGGCATGGTGGCGGCCGACGAGACCACCTTCGAATATCTCAAAGGGCGTCCGTACGCGCCGCGCGGGGAGATGTGGGACCGTGCCGTGGCCTATTGGCGGACCCTGCACAGCGACGAAGGCGCGCATTTCGACCGCGTGGTGCGCATCGACGTCTCGCAGTTGAAGCCTCAGGTCACCTGGGGCACTTCGCCGGAAATGGTGACGACCATCGACGGCCGGGTGCCCGATCCCAAACAGGAACAGGATCCGGTCAAGCGCGCAGGCATCGAGCGCGCGCTCGAATACATGGGCCTGGAGCCCAACGTGCCGATCACCGACATCCGCATCGACAAGGTGTTCATCGGCTCCTGTACCAACTCGCGTATCGAGGATCTGCGCGCGGCGGCGGAGGTGGTGCGCGGCAAACGCGTTGCCTCGAACGTGAAGCTCGCGATGGTGGTGCCGGGTTCCGGACTGGTGAAGGCGCAGGCGGAGCAGGAAGGGCTCGACAAGATCTTCAAGGACGCCGGCTTCGAGTGGCGCGAGCCCGGCTGTTCGATGTGCCTGGGCATGAACCCCGATCAGCTGGAACCGGGCGAACGCTGCGCCTCGACCTCGAACCGCAACTTCGAAGGACGGCAGGGCCCCGGCGGACGCACCCATCTGGTCAGCCCCGAGATGGCCGCGGCGGCGGCGATCGCCGGGCATTTCGTGGACGTGCGCCATTGGCAGTGATGTGAACGGTGAACGGGCGCCGAATCCGCGCAAAGAGCTGAAACAACGGTTTCGACAGTCGTTCAAGGAGCACCGATGCTGAAACAATGCGCACGCCTGACGCTGCTTGCGGTATTGGTCGCCTTCGTGGCGGGCTGTAACACCATGGAAGGGCTCGGACGCGACATCGAGAAGCTCGGCGACGCCATTGAGCGCAAGGCCGCGCAGAACCGCAACTACTGACAGAGACCATGGAAAAATTCACCGTGCATCGCGGGCTGGTGGCGCCTCTGGACCGGGCGAACGTCGATACCGATGCCATCATCCCGAAACAGTTCCTGAAGTCCATCAAGCGCACCGGCTTCGGACCGAACCTGTTCGACGGCTGGCGCTATCTGGACGTGGGGCAGCCCGATCAGGACAACAGCAAGCGGCCCCTCAACCCGGATTTCGTGCTGAACCAGCCGCGCTACCAGGGCGCGAGCATCCTGCTCGCGCGCGAGAACTTCGGCTGCGGCAGCTCGCGCGAACATGCGCCCTGGGCGCTGCTGGACTACGGTTTCCGCGCCATCATCGCGCCTTCGTTCGCAGAGATCTTCTACAACAACAGCTTCAAGAACGGCCTGCTGCCCATCGTGCTGGACGAGGCGCAGGTGGACGAGCTGTTCAAGGACACCTTCGCCACGCCCGGCTTCGAGCTCGTCATCGACCTCGAAGCGCAGAGCATCAGCTATGCGGACGGTAGCAAGCGTTTTGCCTTCGACATCGATCCGTTCCGCAAATACTGCCTGTTGAACGGGTTGGACGACATCGGCCTGACGCTCCGCCACGCGGACAAGATCAAGGCTTTCGAAGAACGCCGGCGTCAGGAGCAGCCCTGGTTGTTTGCCTGAGTTTGTGGGGAAAGAACGAATGAAAATCGCGGTACTGCCCGGGGACGGGATCGGCACGGAGATCGTGGCGCAGGCGGTGAAGGTGCTGCGCGCGCTCGATCTGGGTCTGGAATTCGAGGAGGCGCCGGTGGGCGGCGCCGGTTACGAAGCGGCCGGCGATCCGCTGCCCGAAGCGACGCTCAAACTGGCGCAGGAGGCCGATGCGATCCTGTTCGGCGCGATCGGCGATCCGCGCTACGACAACCTCGAGCGCGCCAAGCGTCCTGAACAGGCCATCCTGCGCCTGCGCCAGGTGCTGCAGCTCTTCGCCAACCTGCGGCCGGCGACCATGTATCCGGAGCTGGTCGGCAGTTCCACGCTGCGGCCCGAGGCGGTGAACGGTCTCGACCTGCTGATCGTGCGCGAACTGACCGGCGACATCTATTTCGGCCAGCCCCGCGGCATCCACGTCGTCGACGGCGAGCGCGAAGGCTTCGACACCATGCGCTATCGCGAATCGGAGATCGTGCGCATCGCGCACGTGGGCTTCAAGGCCGCGCGCAAGCGCAACCGCCGCCTGTGCTCGGTGGACAAGGCCAACGTGCTGGAGACTTCGCAGCTGTGGCGCGAGGTGGTCACGCAGGTGGCGAAGGAGTATCCGGACGTGGAACTCACGCACATGTACGTCGACAACGCGGCGATGCAGCTGGTGCGCAATCCCAAGCAGTTCGACGTGATCGTCACCGGCAACATGTTCGGCGACATCCTCTCCGACGAGGCTTCCATGCTGGGCGGCTCGATCGGCATGCTTCCTTCCGCCTCGCTGGACGCGAACGGCAAGGGCCTGTACGAGCCCATCCACGGTTCCGCGCCCGACATCGCCGGCAAGAACATCGCCAATCCGCTCGCCACCATCCTGTCGGCGGCGATGATGCTGCGCTACAGTCTCAATCAGGACGAGGCGGCCGATCGTGTCGAGGCCGCGGTGCGCAAAGTGCTCGCGCAGGGCTTCAGGACGGCGGACATTTACGAACCGGGCACGACCAAGGTCGGCACCAACGAGATGGGCGACGCCGTCGTGGCAGCGCTGGCGTAAAACGGCGCGCGGCAGGTTTTTCGAGATAAGGGTGCAGCGATGAAACGAGTAGGTCTGGTGGGTTGGCGCGGCATGGTCGGTTCCGTGCTCATGCAGCGGATGCAGGAAGAACGCGACTTCGACCACATCGAGCCGGTGTTCTTCACGACTTCGAACGTGGGCGGCGAGGGGCCGACGTTCGGCGGCAAATCGAGCGGTCCGCTGAAGGATGCGCGCTCCATCGAGGCCCTGAAGGAGATGGACATCATCATCACCTGCCAGGGCGGCGACTACACGACCGAAGTGTTTCCCAAGCTGCGTGCTGCCGGCTGGGACGGCTACTGGATCGATGCCGCCTCCACACTGCGCATGGAAAAGGATGCCGTCATCATCCTCGATCCGGTCAACCGGCATGTGATCGACGCGGCGCTCGACAAGGGCGTGAAGAACTACATCGGCGGCAACTGCACCAACTCCATCCTGCTGATGGGCGTGGGCGGCCTGTTCCGCGAAGGCTTGGTGGAATGGGTCAGCTCCATGACCTATCAGGCCGCATCCGGGGCCGGCGCCAACAACATGCGCGAGCTGCTGCAGGGCATGGGTGTCATCTACAACGCCGTGGCCGATGACTTGCGCGATCCCGCGTCGGCGATCCTGGAGATCGACCGCAAGGTCGCGAAGACAATCCGCGAGGACGTGCCGCGCGAGTACTTCGCCGCACCGCTTGCCGGCGGCCTCATCCCCTGGATCGACAAGCAGATGGAGAACGGCCAGTCCAGGGAAGAGTGGAAAGGCCAGGCCGAGGTCAACAAGATCCTCGGCAACGACAAGCCGGTTCCCGTGGACGGGATCTGCGTGCGCATCGGCGCGATGCGCTGCCACAGCCTCGCGCTCACCATCAAGCTCAAGAAGGATCTGCCGCTGGCGGAGATCGAAGCGATCATCAAGTCCGGCAATCCCTGGGTGAAATGGGTGCCGAACGAACGCGGCGTCACCGAGCAGGAACTCACGCCCGCCGCGATCACCGGCGGACTGCAGATCGGCGTCGGCCGCGTGCGCAAGCTCAACATGGGGCCGGAGTACGTCTCCGCGTTCGTGATCGGCGACCAGCTGCTCTGGGGCGCGGCCGAGCCCCTGCGTCGCATGCTGCGCATCCTGCTCGAACGCAGCGCGGCGAACACCGGCGCACGCGTCGCGGCCGCGCAGGCCTGACCGGTCCGGCCTTACAGAGGACGCGAAGAGGGAAGCCTTCGGGCTTCCCTTTTTCTTTTGCAAGGCTGCGCGTCATGACAGTGACATATTGACGATGAGCTTTTCCGACGCGCTCGGCCTTTCGAGAACTATTTGGCCTTGGGCCGGATTTAAGCCGATAGCTTAGCTTGCGGCCCTAAACCCCTGATGCTATTTTCGTTGCCTCTAGTCCATCTTCCCAAGGATTTGCAGTGGGAAATCCATTCAATACAACGACTAAACTGCTTGCCGGTTCGCTCCTTGTGCTGTCTCCGGCATTCGCTGATGCGGCCGGGCTGGGCAAGCTCAGCGTGCTGTCCGCGCTCGGGCAACCGCTCAAGGCCGAGATCGATGTCGTGGCGTTGGAAAAGGGCGAACTGGATTCGCTCACTGCACGCATTCCGGAGCCCGAGGCCTTCGCCCGGGCGGGTGTCGAATACAGCAGCGTGGCCGCGCAAATCCGTGCCGTGGTGGAGCGGCGCGGCGACGGCCGCGCGGTAATCAGCCTGAAGACCCAGCAACCGGTCGACGAGCCCTTCGTCGACGTGCTGGTCGAACTGGATTCCGCGAACGGACGGCTGGTCCGTCAATACACTTTCCTGCTCGATCCGGTCGGCTACAAAGGGCCGGAACCCGCTGTGGCCTCGCCCACGGTCGTGGCGCAGCCTGCGCCTGCGGCCGAAGCGCCGGCGGCCACGCCCATCACGCCTGAACCCGCGCCTGCTGCGGCAGCGGCCGCACCGGCCCCCGCAGCAGCGCCCGCCGCCGAGAGCGCGGCCGAGCAGACTTACCAGGTCAAAGCGGGCGATACGCTGTCCAGGATCGCCGAGGCTCACCGTCCGCAGGACGTGACGTTGCAGCAGATGCTGGTCGCTTTGCAGCGCGCCAACGAAGACGCGTTCATCAACAGGAATATGAACCTGCTGCGCGTCGGCAAGATCCTGCGTATCCCCTCCGCGGAGGAGGTGAGGGGGATCGAAAGGCCCAAAGCCGCCGCACTCGCCGCAACCAAACGCGGGAAATCCCCGAAAAACGGGCCAAACTTTGCGGCAAAGTTCCGGGCC
>QGUL01000431.1 GCA_003242425.1 Pseudomonadota bacterium
TCGCGCCGCCGCCCCCGCCCAGGCCGGCGGCCGAGCTGTCGCGTTCGGGCGAGCTGCGCATCGTGGCGCAGAACGAGGCCGTGCCGCTGCCGAACAGCCGCGAGCTGATGCGCAAGGTGCTGTGGCTGATGGTGGACGTGCTGGAGCGCGGCGTGCTGGCGAAGCTCGAACACTCGCCCAAGCTCGCGGAGGAGGCGCAGGCCATCATCCATGCCGCGAACTGGGCAAGCACCGCCGCCGACATCGAACGCCTGTCGCAGTCGCTCAAACACTTCTGGTACCGGCTGGAGGTTTCGGGCGAGTCGCCCGACCGCGTCATCGCCAGCATGGGCGCGCTGTTGCGGCTGGTGGTGGAGAACCTGGGCGAACTCGTCGGCGACGAAGCCTGGGTGGCGGCGCAGGTCGAACAGATGCGCGAAGTGCTGGCCGGGCCGATCAACGAGCGCAACCTGCGCGAAGCCGAACGCACGTTCCGGCGCGTGCTCTACCGGCAGGCGGCGGTGAAGCTGTCGCTGGACGAAGCCAAGAACGCGCTGAAAGGCGTGCTGACCACCTTCATCGACCGTCTGGGCACGATGGCGGCGGTGACCGGCAACTACCAGGAACGCATGGCGCGCTACGCCGCCGAGCTCGCCCGGACAGACGATATCCTGCGCATCAACGAAATCGTGCTCAAGCTCACCCAGGACACGCGCAACATGCACGCCGACGTGCAGCGCAACTACGACGAGCTGGAGAGCGCGCGCCGCCTCGCCGCCGAGCACGAGGCGAGGGTGCGCGCGCTGGAGCAGGAACTGCAGGCGATCAGCCAGCAGGCGCGCGAAGACAATCTCACGCGCGCGCTCAACCGTCGCGGCCTGACCGAAGCGTTCGTGACGGAGGTCGCGCGCGCCGAGCGCAAAAACGCGCCACTGTGCCTGGCGCTGCTCGACGTCGACGACTTCAAGCTGCTGAACGACCGCTACGGCCATGCCACCGGCGACGAGGCGCTGGTCTATCTGGCGAACATCATGCGCAAGGCGTTGCGGCCGACCGACATCGTCGCCCGCTACGGCGGCGAGGAGTTCGTCATCCTGATGCCGGACACGCCGATCGATATGGCCGCCGAGGTGATGCGCCGTACGCAGCGCGAACTCACGCGCCACTTCTTCCTGCACGACAACGAGCGCCTGCTCATCACGTTCAGCGCCGGCGTGGCCGAATACCGCCCCGGCGAGGATCAATACGCGCTCATCGACCGTGCCGATGCGGCGCTATATGTCGCCAAGCGGCAGGGCAAGAACCAGGTGGTGAAAGCCGAACAAGGGCAGGGTTGACCACGTCGCGGGACGTGGCCGCGCCCGCCGGCGGAGAGGCGGCGGCGAGACCGCTTCAATCCACCAGTCCGTGCTTGATGGCGTAGTGGGTCAGCTCGGCGTTGTTGCTGAGCCGCATCTTCTCAAGCAGGCGCGTGCGGTAGACGCTCACGGTCTTGGGCGAAAGAGCCAGCGTGCTGGCGATCTCGGACAGCTTCTTGCCGGAGGCGATGAGCCGCAGCGTCTGGAACTCGCGGTCCGAGAGCATCTGATGCGGCGGGATTTCGCTTGCCGGCCCCATGCTCTCGGCCAGCAGCTCGGCGAGATCCTCGGTGATGTAGCGTTTGCCGGACATAATGCGCTCGACGGCCTCCACCAGCACGTCAGGCGCACAATCCTTGGTCAGATAGCCGGCCGCGCCCGCTTTCAGCGCCCGCACCCCGAACTGGTCCGCCGGATACATCGACAGGATCAGGACCTTCAGTTGCGGGAACTCGTCTTTGATGATCTTGATCGCCTCGATGCCGTTCTTGCCCGGCATAGCGACGTCCATGAGCAGCACGTCGCACGGCGTCTGGCGCAGCAGACGCACGGCTTCCGCGGCGTTGGGCGCTTCGCCCACGACGCGGATGTTCTCGGTATCGGAAAGAATCTGGGTCAGGCCTTTGCGGACGACCGCATGGTCGTCCGCCACCAGCACTCGGATCACTTCACTCCCCCGTCGACGAGGCAAGCGGCAGTTCCAGGATGGCGCGGGTCCCGCCGCCGGGCGGCGGTGGGCCGGCTTCTTTTACAATTTTCCAG
>QGUL01000432.1 GCA_003242425.1 Pseudomonadota bacterium
GTGTGGATACTGTCGCCTACTACTGCGAACCCAAGTTCGACGGCCTGGCGATCAGCCTGCGCTACGAGCACGGCCGCCTGGTAGAGGGCGCCACGCGCGGTGACGGTTACACCGGCGAGGACGTCACGGCCAACGTGCGTACGGTGAAGAGCATTCCGCTGCGGCTGGCGACCGATCGCCCGCCCGCGGTGCTGGAAGTGCGCGGCGAGGTGCTGATGTGGCGCAAGGATTTCGAGCGGCTCAACGCGCAGCAGCTCGAGCGCGGCGAAAAGACCTTCGCCAACCCGCGCAATGCCGCCGCCGGCAGCCTGCGCCAGCTCGATCCGCGCATCACCGCGAAGCGGCCGCTGCGCTTCTTCGCCTACGGCGTGGGCCATGTGGAAGGCTGGCGCCTGCCGCCGACGCAGCACGAGCTGATCGAGGCGCTCGCGCAATACGGCTTCGCGGTATCCGAGTACCGCAAGGTCGCGCACGGCACCGCCGGGCTCTACGCGTACTACAACGACATGCGGGCGCGGCGCGATACGCTGCCTTACGACATCGACGGCGTGGTCTACAAGGTGGACAGCCTGGCGCAGCAGGAGGAGCTGGGCTACGTCTCGCGGGCGCCGCGTTTCGCCGTTGCGCACAAATATCCGGCCGAAGAGGCGCAGACCGAACTGCTCGCCATCGAAGTGCAGGTGGGCCGCACCGGGGCGCTCACGCCGGTGGCGCGGCTCAAACCGGTCTTCGTGGGCGGCGTCACCGTCACCAACGCCACGCTGCACAACGAGGACGAAGTGCGGCGCAAGGACGTCTGGCCGGGCGACACGGTCGTCGTGCGGCGGGCGGGCGACGTCATTCCCGAAGTGGTGAGAGTGGCGAAGGCGGGGCCGCGCCGCGAGCGGGACCGTTTCCGGATGCCGTCGCAATGTCCCGTCTGCGGTTCGGCGGTGGTGAAACTGCCGGACGAGGCGGTGGCGCGCTGTTCGGGCGGTTTGTTCTGTCCGGCGCAGCGCAAGCAGGCGCTGCTGCACTTCGCTTCGCGTCGCGCCATGGACATCGAGGGCCTGGGCGAGAAGCTGGTGAACCAGCTCGTGGACAACGGCATCGTCCGTACGCCGCCCGATCTCTACCGGCTGGGCGTGGCCAAGCTCGCGGCCCTGGAACGCATGGGCGAGAAATCGGCGCAGAACCTGCTCGAAGCCATCGAGCGTTCGCGCCGGACTACGCTGACGCGTTTCATCTACGCCCTCGGCATCCGCAACGTGGGCGAGGCCACCGCCAAGGACCTCGCCGACCACTTCGGCACGCTAGATGCTTTGATGAGCGCCGATGAAGCGGCGCTGCTTGAAGTCCGGGATATCGGCCCCATCGTAGCTAAGTCGATCCGGCAGTTCTTCGACGAACCTCATAACCGGGAGGTGGTGGAGCAGCTTTGCGCCGTGCTCACCATCGAAGCGGCGCCCCGGCCGGTGAAGTCCGGGGCGGCGGCCGGTAAGACGTTCGTGCTCACGGGCACGTTGCCCGGTATGACCCGAGACGAGGCGCGGGCGCTGATCGAGGCGCACGGCGGCAAAGTCGCGGGATCGGTGTCCAAAAAGACCGATTACGTCGTCGCCGGTGCGGACCCGGGCAGCAAGCTCGCGAAAGCGGAAGAACTCGGGGTGCCCATCCTCGACGAAGCCGGACTCATCGAGCTCTTGCAACGGAATAGGTGAGTGCAATGATGCCCATAACGAAAGCCGTCTTCCCGGTCGCAGGCTTCGGAAGCCGTTTCCTGCCGGCGACCAAGGCGAGTCCCAAGGAAATGATGCCGGTGGTGGACAAGCCGCTCATCCAGTACGCGGTGGAGGAAGCGGTCGCCGCGGGCTGCACCGAAATGATCTTCATCACCGGCCGTCACAAGCGCGCCATCGAGGACCATTTCGACAAGGCCTACGAAATCGAGAACGAACTGGCCACGCGCGGCAAGCAGGAGCTGCTGGAAGTGGTGCAGGGCATCCTGCCCAAGCACGTGAACTGCATCTACATCCGCCAGCCCGAACAGCCGGGTCCCGGTCCGAAGGGCTTGGGGCCCACCCGACCCGGGACAACAAGGCCCTTCCGGTCTACCTGG
>QGUL01000071.1 GCA_003242425.1 Pseudomonadota bacterium
TCCGTCCTCCGCTCGCCACGCCCGCCTCGATCCGGGCGCTCAATTCGAGCGCACGGGCGCGCTGCCGGCGGGCGCGCAGTTTCGCCAAGGTGTGCTGGAAGACGACGTGGATGTCTTCGGTGCTGGAAGCCAGACGCAGGTTTTCGCTCCGTACCGCCGCGAGCAGGGCGGCATGTTCGGTATCACGGAAGTATTCGATCAAGGCGGCCGGCGATTCGGCCTTGCCCTGACTGACCGCGTCGACCAGCGCGGCGATGGCGCGTCCTTCGGCCGACTGCAGATCAATCCATTCGATGACGACCTGCGGGGCAAGTTCCGGACACGCCTCGATACAGCGCAACAATTCACGCTCCAGCCGCAAATCGACGGCGACCCGCGGCGGTTGCGGCGACATGGCACGCGGCGCCGCCGTCGAGCTCGGCAGCCGGATGTCGGTCAGGCGTCCCACTTCGCCCGGCGTCATGCCGACCTCCGCGGCAAGCGCCTTGATGAGCTGCAATTGCAGCGCCGGCGCGGCAACGCGCTTGAGTAAGGGCTTAGCTTCGGCGATCAGGCGCGACCGGCCTTCCAGCGTGCGCAGATCGCCCTGCGCCTTGAGCTGCGCCAGGAGGAAAACCGACAGCGGCTGCGCCTGCGCCGCCGCCTTGAGGAAGGCTTCCGCGCCGTAGGTCCGGACGTAAGTATCCGGATCGTGCTCGGGCGGCAGGAACAGGAACTTCACCGCCTTGCGGTCGGAGAGGGTTTCCAGGCTGACTTCCAGGGCATGCCACGCGGCGCGCCGTCCCGCGGCGTCGCCGTCGAAACAGAACACGATCTCGTCGGTCAGCCTGAAGAGCTTCTGCACATGCGTCGGGGTGGTGGCGGTGCCCAGCGTCGCCACGGCGTTCTCCACCCCGTGCTGCGCAAGGGCGACCACATCCATGTAGCCTTCGACCACGACGACGCGTCCGTTCTTGCGGATGGCCAGACGCGCCTGCGTCAGCCCGTACAGTTCGCGCCCCTTCTCGAACAGCGGCGTCTCGGGCGAGTTCATGTACTTCGGCTCGCCCTGGTCGATCACCCGTCCGCCGAAACCGATGACCGCGCCGCGCTGGTCGAGAATGGGGAACATGATGCGGTCGCGGAAACGGTCGTAGCGCTTGCCGTTGTCGCCGGCCACGACGAGCCCGCATTCGACCAGCGCGCGGCTCTCGTAGTCGTCGAACACCGAGGCGAGGTTCTGCCAGCCGGCCGGGGCATAGCCGATGCCGTAACGCGCGGCGATCTGACCGGTGAGACCGCGGCCCTTGAGATACTCGATCGCGCGCGGCGCCTGCTTGAGCTGCTCGCGGTAATAGCGCGCGGCGCGTTCCATGTAGGCGGCCAGATCGGGACTTTCAGCCTTGTTCGCGCGCGCCGGCCGTTCGTAAGCGGGCAGTTTCATGCCCACGCTCTCGGCGAGTTCGCGCACCGCGTCCACATAGCCCAGCCCGGCGTATTCCATCAGGAAGCCGATGGCGTTGCCGTGCGCGCCGCAACCGAAGCAGTGATAGAACTGCTTGGTGGGACTGACCGTGAACGAGGGGGTTTTTTCGCTGTGGAACGGGCAGCAGGCCACCCAGTTGGCGCCGCTTTTCTTGAGCGGCACGCGACTGTTGATGACATCGACGATGTCGACGCGGTTGAGCAGATCCTGCTTGAACGATTCAGGAATCACGTCCGCCTAGCACCACCCAGAGCCTCCAATGACGCGCCTCGTAAAAAGCGCGTCCGAAATCCGTTCTGCCCTCGCCGGGTCGGCCGGACGCACGGCCTTCGTGCCTCCGACCGCGCCCCTTGCAGGCGGCGTTGCGCCCGGGCAGGCGGTTCAGCCGGCAAGCTTCGCCTTCACCAGGCCGGAAACCTTCGCCATGTCGGCGCGGCCCGCCAGCTTGGCTTTGACCGCGTTCATCACCTTGCCCATGTCGGCCATGCCCTTCGCGCCGGTGGCGGCGATGGCGGCTTCGATTTCCGCCGCGATTTCCGCTTCGTCGGCCTGCTTCGGCAGGTAGGCGCTCAGCACCTCGATCTCGAAGCGTTCCTGCGAGGCGAGATCCTCTCGGCCCGCCGCCTCGTACTGCGCAATCGAGTCGCGCCGCTGCTTGACCATTTTATCGATCACCGACAGCACCTCGGCGTCGCCAAGCTCCGCGCGCTCGTCGACTTCGCGCTGCTTGACGGCCGCCAGCAACAGCCGCAACGCGCCAAGGCGCTGCGCGTCCTTGGCTTTCATCGCCTCTTTCATGTCTTCGGTGATACGGGCTTTGATCGACATACCGGGCCCCAATAGCAAACCCCACCACCCAAACGGCTTGGGTGGTGGGGCATGGGAATAGGAGACAGCGTAGAGCTGTTAGTACAGCCTAGGCGGCAGTTGCTGGCTGCGCAAGCGCTTGAAATGCCGCTTCACCGCGGCGGCGTGTTTGCGTTTGCGCTCCGCGGTCGGCTTCTCGTAGAACTCGCGCGCGCGAAGCTCGGTGAGAATGCCCGTTTTTTCGACGGTGCGCTTGAAGCGGCGCAGCGCCACTTCAAACGGTTCGTTTTCTTTGACGCGAACAGTCGGCATTAAAAACTGGCTCCGGATGTATTCGGAAAACGCGGGATTCTAACAGACGGGCCACCGCTTTCACAAGGCAGCCGCTCCCTTTTACGGACCGGGCGCTGTGGCCAACCCATATGCCGGCGCGGCATAACCAAATTACTTATTCATATTTATCATCAAGCGGACGGCTTAATAGAATCTTAGGAAATATAACTCTGCCTATAAACGATTCTCATGAGCCGTCTCACCATTCACAGCGTCGAAACCGCGCCGGCCGAAGCCAAGGAACGCCTGGCCACGGCGCAAAAAGCCAACGGATTCCTGCCCAACCTCCTGGGGGTGCTCGCCAATGCGCCCACGGCGCTCGAAGCCTATCAGGTCGTCGGCGCCATCAATGCGCGCACCGGCCTGAGCGCCGCCGAGCGCGAGGTCGTCCAGATTACCGCCGCGGCCCGCAACGGCTGCGGCTTCTGCGTCGCCGGCCACACCAAGATCGCGCGCAAGCTCGACATGCCCGCCGAGATCGTCGAGGCGCTGCGCAAGACCGCCGCGCTGAGCGATCCCAAGCTCAACGCCCTGGCCGCATTCACGCTCGCCGTGATGGAAAAGAAAGGCCAGGTTTCGGACGAGGAGCTGCGCGCCTTCTTCGATGCCGGTTACACCCAGGCCAACGCGCTCGAGGTCGTCCTCGGCGTGAGCCTCGCCACGCTGTGCAATTACGCGAACAACCTCGCCCAGACGCCGATCAATCCCGAGCTGCAGCCCTTCGCTTGAGCGAAGGCGCGAGGAGCATGCCATGAGCGAGTCCCGCCATCCCCGTTTCGACGAGATCCAGGCACTGGTCAAGAGCGAGCTTGCGCCGCTTGCCGGTGCGATCGACCAGGAAGGCCTCTACCCGGAAGCTTTCCTGCGCAAGCTGGGCGCGCTGGGCGGCTTCGCCTCGGCCGTCGCCCCCGAGCACGGCGGCCTCGGCCTCGATCTCAGCGAACAGATCCGCGTGACGGCCGCCGTGGGCAGCGAGTGCGGGGCGACCGCCTTCCTGACCTGGTGTCAGTCGACCTGCGCCTGGTACCTGCTGCACGCGCCCAATGCCGCGGTGCGCGAGCGCTATCTCGCTGCCGTGGCGCGTGGCGAGCTGCTCGCCGGCACCGGCATGTCGAACCCGGTGAAGCATCTGGCGGGCATCGAGCGGATCCTGCTCACGGCGCGGCGCGAAGGCGACGACTACATCGTCAACGGTGCGCTGCCCTGGGTATCGAACGCCGGCGAAGGTCATCTCGCCGTCGTCGCCGCCTCGGTGGCAGGCGAAGGCTATGTGATGTTCGCCGTGCGGGGCGGCGCCGAGGGGCTCGCGCTGCACCGCTGCCCCGAGTTCTCGGGCATGGAAGGCACGCAGACGCTGAATCTGCGCTTCCACGATGTGCGCGTGAAGCCGGAGGACGTGCTCGCGCATCCGCACCAGTTCCCCGCGTTCCTCCGGCGCATCAAGCCGGGCTTCGTGCTGGGCCAGTGCGGCATCGGCTTCGGCGTCATCGAGGGCAGCCTGAAAACCATCCGCGAAAGCAACGCCACCCACGCGCACGTCAACGTCTACCTGGACGATCAGGGCGCCGAACTCTCGGCCGAAGCCGAGGCCCTGCGCAACGAAGTGCTCGAGCTCGCCGTGCAGGCGCAGGAAGGCAGCGCGGACATCCTGGCCGTGCTGAAAGCGCGCGCACGGGCCTCCGAGCTCACGCTGCGGGCCGCGAACTCCGCCGTGCTGCATGCCGGCGCGCGCGGCTACCTCATGCGCCATCCGGCGCAACGCCGTCTGCGCGAAGCGGTCTTCGTCGCCATCTTCAGACCGGCGCTCAAACATCGGCGCAAGGAGATCGGCGATTGGAACCGCCAGCGTGCGGAGGCGGCGTAATGGCGCAATGGATGTGCGCGCCCTGCGGCTTCATCTACGACGAGGCGGCCGGTCTGCCCGAGGAGGGCATTGCGCCCGGCACGCCTTTCGAAGCGATTCCCGACACTTGGAAATGCCCGGACTGCGGCGTGACCAAGGCCGATTTCGTCCGCATACCGGATTAGCGCGATGACGACTCCGAGCTCCATCGTGCTCGAGGCCGAAGGCATCGAGCTGAGCTACAGCCGTCCCAAACAGCGGCCGCACACGGTGCTGCAGGATTTCTCGCTGCGCCTGGCGGAAGGCGAAGTGGTCGCGGTGCTGGGGCCGAGCGGCGTGGGGAAGTCTTCGCTGCTGCGCGTGCTCGCCGGGCTGCAGGAACCCGATCACGGGCTCGTGAAGGTTCACGGCGAACCCTTGCGCGGCCCGCATCCGCGACTGAGCTTCGTCTTCCAGGATCCCTGCCTGCTGCCCTGGCTGAACCTGGAACAGAACGTCGCTTTCGGCCTGGACTTCAAGCACCAGCCGCGCCTGGATGCCGCCGAACGCAAGCGCCGTGTCGAGGCGGCCATCGCGGAAGTGGATCTGACGCACGCGCGCGAACGCTATCCCGCGGAGCTCTCGGGCGGTATGGCGCAGCGCGCGGCGCTGGCGCGCAGCCTCGCACGCCAGCCCGAAATTCTGCTGCTCGACGAACCCTTCAGTGCGCTCGACGAAGTCACGCGCAGCGAAATGCAGACGCTCCTGCAGCAGATCACCAGCCGGCACCGTACCGCAGCGGTGCTCGTCACCCACGACATCGACGAAGCCCTGATCGTGGCCGACCGCATTCTACTGATCGGCGGCACCCCCGGCCGCCTGATCGGTCAGTGGCGCGTCGACATGCCGCATCCGCGCGAGGACGTGCTGCCGGACCTGACCTACATGCGCGTGGAGATCGTGCAGGCGCTGCGCGATGCCCGGCGCGCATCTTCCACCGCACTTGCCGCCTGAGGTTCCCATGGAAAAATTCGAATCCCAAGCCACACTGGAAGCACGCCGCCAGTTCCTGAAACTGTCGGCGCTGTTCACCGCCGCGGGCGCGATGCCGCTGCTCAGCGCCTTCAACAAGGCGATCGCCGCCGAACCCAACGCGCCGCTGCGCATCGGCTATCTGCCCATCACCGATGCGACCGCGCTGCTCGTGGCGCATCACAACAAGCTGTTCCAGAACCAGGGGCTGGAGGTGGAGAAGCCGCGTCTGTTCCGCAGCTGGGCGCAGATCGTCGAAGCCTTCCTCGCCGGTCAGGTCAACGTGGTGCACCTGCTCACGCCCATGACGGTTTGGGCGCGCTACGGCAGCAAGTCGCCGGCCAAGATCGTGGCCTGGAACCACATGTCGGGGTCCGGCCTGACCGTGCAGCCCGAGGTCAACAGCTTGCAGGACCTGGGCGGCAAGACCGTCGCCATTCCGTTCTGGTATTCGATCCACAACGTGGTGCTGCAGCACCTGCTGCGCAGCGAAGGCCTGGAACCCATCAGCGAAGGCCAGCCCAATGCCAAGCAGGTGAAGCTGGTGGTCATGGCGCCTTCGGACATGGTGCCCGCGCTCGCCGCCAAGCAGATCGCCGGCTACACCGTGGCCGAACCCTTCAACGCCTCGGCCGAGGTGCTGAAGGTCGGCAAGATCCTGCGCTTCACCGGCGACGTGTGGCGCGACCACGCCTGCTGCGTGGTGCTGATGCACGAACACGATCTCAATACGCGCCCCGAATGGACGCAGAAGGTAGTGAACGCCGTCGTCCAGGCGCAGGCGTGGATCCGCAACAACCGGGAAGAGACGGCGCGCATCCTGTCGCGCGACAATCCGGCGCAGTACACGCCGCATTCCTACGAGGCGCTGGCGCAAGTGCTCGCGCCGGACGCGAAGCTCTACGCCCACTATGCCCGGACGGGCGCGATCCGGCACCCGGAGTGGAAGGACGAGCGCATCTCCTTCCAGCCCTACCCCTATCCGAGCTATACCGAGGCACTGGTCAAAATGCTGCAGGGCACGCTCGTGGCCGGCAACAACGCCTTCCTGAAGTCGCTCGATCCCGCCTTCGTGGCGCGTGATCTGGTGGACGACCGCTTCGTCAAGAAGGCGATCACCAATCTCGGCGGCATGAAGGTGTTCGGCCAGCCGGAAGGCTTCACGCGCAAGGAGACCATCACCACCTGAGCGCGGGCATGCTGAAGCGACTCTTCAACCGATCGGACTATCGCCTGGAGCTGAGCCTGTTCGGCCTGGCGGTGCTCGTGCTGCTGTGGTCGATCGGCACGCAGCTGCTGAAGGACACCAGCGCCCTGGCGGGGCTGTTCAGCCCCCGCCATACCTTCGACAGCCTCTGGCAGCTGCTGGCGCAGAACCAGCTCACGGTGCACACGCTCACCAGTCTCAAGCGCGTGCTGGTCGGCCTGGTGCTGGCCCTGCTGCTCGGCGTGCCGGTCGGGCTGGCGATCGGTTCCTCGCGCACGCTGGAGAGCGCCACGAGCGGCGCCTTCCAGTTCCTGCGCATGATCTCGCCGCTGTCGTGGATGCCGATCGCCGTGATGGCCTTCGGCATCGGCGATGCGCCGATCTACTTCCTGCTCACCTTCGCCGCGGTATGGCCCATCATTCTCAACACCGCGGCCGGCGTGAAGCAGCTCGATCCGCAATGGCTGATGCTCGCACGCAGCCTGAGCGCCACGCGCGGCGAAGTGCTGCTGCGCATCGTCGTGCCGGGCGTCCTCGGCCACATCCTCACCGGCGTACGGCTCGCCATCGGCGTAATCTGGATCGTGCTCGTGCCCTGCGAAATGCTGGGCGTGAGCTCGGGGCTCGGCTACTTCATCCTGGACACGCGCGACCGGCTCGCCTATTCGGAGCTGATGGCGGTGATCGTGCTCATCGGCGCGCTCGGCTTCATGCTGGACGGTCTCGCGCAGAAGCTGCACCGCGCCTGGACGCACGCGAGCTGAAAGCGCGAAGCTGCCGCAAGCGTCCCGAATCGGTTAGGCTTGCGGCATGTCCCACGCCGTAACGTCCGGCCGAGGACGGCTCGTCCTCGGCATCGAAACCTCCTGCGACGAAACCGGTATCGCGCTCTACGACACGCGCGCCGGCCTGCTCGCCCACGCCGTTCACACCCAGGTCGCCATGCACGCCGAATACGGCGGCGTGGGGCCCGAACTCGCTTCGCGCGACCACATCCGCCGCGTGCTGCCGTTGATCGAAGAAGTCATGCGGCGCGCCGGCAAGGCGCTTTCCGATCTGGATGCGATCGCCTACACCGAGGGACCGGGACTGCCGGCCGCG
>QGUL01000433.1 GCA_003242425.1 Pseudomonadota bacterium
TGTAGTACGTGTTGTGGGGTCAGGGATGTGTATAAGAGACCGGCAAAGCATAGCCCATGCACCCGGGGTCGGCAAAAATCCGGGCGCGGCGCGTGCAAATGCCACAAAAAAGGGCGCCCGGGGCGCCCAAGGGGAGGATCGACGCGAGCCTCAGGTCTTGGCGTCCTTCTTCAGGCACTCGCTCATGAACTGTTTGCGCTCGTCGCCTTTGAGCTGCTTCTCTTTCGCCTGCTGGTTGCAGACCTTCATCTTCTCCTGCTGCGCGGTCGGCTTCTTGTCCTGCGCATGCGCGATGCCGAGTGTGCAGACCAGCGCAACGCCCAATGCCACGATCGTTTTCATGATGTCCTCCTCATCATCATCGCCCACGGCGGGCATCGGCATTGTGGTCGCGGGCGGCCGCGTTTGCCGATATCCACGACGGCCTAGACCGGCCGGGCGTGTCGCTGCGGACAGATCAGGTAAAGCGCTGATCGGGACGTGCGCTAGCCGTCCGCGTCCATGGCCAGGCGCTGCCGGCGGATGAACTCTTCGGTGCTGTTGTAGCCGCGCAGCTGGAGGATGTAGTTGCGCACCGCCGCTTCGATGAGCACCGCGAGGTTGCGGCCGGCGGCGACGGGAATCACCACCTTGCGGACGGTGACGCCGAGAATGTCTTCGGACAACTCGTGCAGCGGCAGGCGTTCGACCGTGGTGCCGCCGGGCTGTTGCGGGCGGGCGAGATGCACGATGAGATGCACGTTCATCTTCGGCCGCACGGCGGCTTCGCCGAAGATGGTGCGGATGTTGAGTACGCCCAGTCCGCGCACTTCGAGGAAATCCTTGAGCATGGCCGGCGCGCGCCCGACCAGGGTCGAGGCGGCGATGCGCGAGATCTCGACCACGTCGTCGGCCACCAGGCCGTGCCCGCGGCTGATGAGCTCCAGGCCCAGCTCGCTCTTGCCGACGCCGGAGTCGCCGGTGATGAGCACACCCACGCCGAGCACGTCCATGAACACGCCGTGGCGCGATACGGTTTCGGCGAGCGCTTTCGACAGGTGCCGGCGCAGCTTGTCGATGAGCACGGCTGCCGGCTGCGGGGAAGCCCACAAGGCGATGCCACGCGACTCGGCGAAGTCGCGCAACAGCGGATGACCGGGCACGTCGTCGGCGAGCAGGATGGCCGCCGGTTCCGCGGCAATGCAGCGTTCGATGAGCGGCCGCAGTTGCTCGGTGTCCAACGCTTCCAAGTGCGCCTGCTCGTGTTTACCGAGGACCTGGATGCGGTTGGGATGGATGAGGTTGAGGTGGCCGACGAAGGCGGCCGATTCCGTCGGGTCCTGGCGGATGACGGCATCGGCGCCGGCGCGACCGGCGACCCAGGTCAGCGCGAGCTTGTCGAGGTTCGCCTCATAGAGCTGCGCGACGCTGATCTGCAACATGAGGCTGCCAGGAGGTGATGAGCTGGTGCAGGGTGCCGGCGTCCGGTGCCGTGGCGAGCGCCTGGCGCAGTTCGCGGTCGCTGAACATCTGCGCCAGTTCGGACAGGATCTGCAGATGCTGCTCGGTGGCCTGTTCCGGCACCAGCAGCACGAAGATCAGGCTGACCGGCTGGCCGTCCGGGGCGTCGAAGGGCACCGGCGTGGCCAGGCGCACGAAGGCGCCCACCGAATCCCGCAGGCCCTTGATGCGGCCGTGCGGGATGGCCACGCCATGGCCCAAGCCGGTCGAACCCAGTCGCTCGCGGGCGAACAGGCTGTCGAACACCAGGCTGCGGGCGATGCCCTGGTTGTTCTCGAACAGGAGCCCCACCTGTTCGAACATCCGTTTCTTGCTGCTCACTTCCAGGTCGAGAAGGATGTTTGCAGGCGCGAGCAGCTTCGCGACGAGATTCATTTGCTTACTTCCGTCAGCAAGCGTTTCGAACGGCCCGATGCAAGCGCCGAGCCGGCGGCAAACGGGAAATTATAGCGAGTCTGCGTCGCGGGGGAGCCCTTCAGCCCGCCGCCCGTTTGGGGGACGCGTGCTGGTGGTCGAAGGCGCGCTCCTTGTACTTGAGGACCTGGCGGTCCAGCTTGTCGATCATCTCGTCGATGGCCGCGTACATAT
>QGUL01000072.1 GCA_003242425.1 Pseudomonadota bacterium
GGGAAGCGGACGCCCAAACGCCCGGGGAAGGGGCCGATGGGGGTGGGCAGCAGCCCGCCGAAAAACATGGTCATCCCTTCCCCGATGTTGGACGAAAGCAGATAGCGCAGAAACTTGCGGATGTTGGAGAAGATCGCCCGTCCCTCCTCCACCGCCGCGACGATGGTGGCGAAGTTGTCGTCGGCGAGCACCATGTCGGCCGCCTGCCGCGACACGTCGGTGCCGGTGATGCCCATCGCCACGCCGATGTCGGCGTTCTTCAGCGCCGGCGCATCGTTCACGCCGTCGCCGGTCATCGCCACCGTCGCGCCCTGGCGCTTGAGCGCGGCGACGATGCGCAGCTTGTGCTCGGGGTTCACCCGCGCATAGACCGAAACTTCGCGCACGACGCGGTCGAGTTCCTCTTCGCTCATGCGTTCGAGCTCCTTGCCCGTCACCGCGCGCCCGTCGCTCGCGATGCCGAGCTCGGCCGCGATGACCGCGGCGGTGCGCGGATGGTCGCCGGTGATCATGATCGGCCGGATGCCCGCGCGCTTCGCACGCGCCACGGCTTCCTTGGCCTCCTCGCGCGGCGGATCGATCATGCCCACCAGTCCGACGAACACCAGCTCCTCTTCGATGCGTTCGTCGGCGCTGCGGTGGTCGAAGCTCTCGGCAGGATGCAGGCGGAACGCGACGCCGAGCGTGCGCAGCGCCTCGCCCGCGAGCGCTTCGTTGCAGGCCATGATCTCGGCGCGCCGCTCGGGCGTGAGCGGCCGGATGGTCTCGCCCACCAGTTCCGCGGTGCAACGCGCGATGAGCACGTCCGGCGCGCCCTTGGTCATGGCGAGCAGATGTTCTTCGGCATGCGCATCGCGGTGCACCGTGCTCATCAGCTTGCGTTCGGAGGAGAACGGCACTTCGGCCAGGCGCTCATAGCGCGCATCGAGGACATGAGCTTCCAGCCCGGCCTTGCGCGCGGCGACGATGAGCGCGCCTTCGGTCGGGTCGCCCTGCACCTGCCAGCGGCCTTCGTGCTGCTGCAGTGTCGCGTTGTTGGCGCGCTCGGCCACCGTCAATGCGCGTTCGAGCTCGTGCCGCAGGGCGCCCTCCACTGCGCCGCCGTCGGCGCGGCGGACCCCGCCTTCCGGCGCGTAGCCGATACCTTCGAAGTCCACGCGGCCGCTCGCGGTGACGACGCAGCGCACCGTCATCTCGTTGCGCGTGAGCGTGCCGGTCTTGTCCGAACAGATCACGTCCGCGGAGCCGAGCGTCTCCACCGCGGACAGGCGCCGCACGATGGCGTTGCGCCGCGCCATGCGATGCACGCCGAGCGCGAGCACCGTTGTGACGATGGCGGGCAGCCCTTCCGGCACCGCCGCGACGGCGAGCGCAACGCCGAGGATCAGCACGCCGAACAGCCCGCGCATGCCCTGCACGTCCCCGACCGCGAGGATGGTGCCGATCATCAGCAGCGCGATGATGATCACCACCAGGCCGAGCCGCTTGCCGACGCGGTCCAGTTCGCGCTGCAGGGGCGTCTGCTCGGCGGGCGCGGCCCTGAGCATGCCGGCGATGCGTCCCATCTCGGTCTGCATGCCGGTGGCAGTGACGAGCGCCCGCCCGCGTCCGTAGGTGGCGATGGTGCCGCTGTAGAGCATGTCGCGGCGGTCGCCGAGCGCGCAGTCGGCCGGCACGGGTTCCGGGTCCTTGGAGACCGGCACGCTCTCGCCCGTCAGGGCGGCCTCCGCGCATTGCAGCGCCGTGCTCTCGACCACGCGCGCATCCGCGGGAATGGTATCGCCCTCCTCGACCAGGATGAGATCGCCGGGCACCACTTCCGCGGCGGGAATGCGCTTCCTCTCGCCGTCGCGGATCACCGTCGCCTGCGCGGCCGACATCTTCTTCAGCGCGGCGACCGCCTGTTCCGCGCGCGCCTGCTGGATATAGCCCATCAGGGCGTTGAGCAGCACGATGGCGAGGATGGCGATGGCCTCGTAGGGCAGCGAAGGATGCGCCGGGTCGCGCTCGACGAACCACAGCACGGCGGAGACCGCCGCCGCGGCGAGCAGCAGCAACACCAGCACGTCGTTGAACTGGGCGAGGAAGCGCTTCCAGGCCGGAACCGGCCGCTCGGCCGCGAGCTCGTTGCGGCCGTATTGCGCCAGGCGCCGTGCCGCTTCCTGCTCGCTCAGACCGCAGCACAGATCGGTGCACAACGCCTGTGCGACCTCTCCCGCGGAGCAGGCGTACGGCACGCACTCGACAATACCCGGTTGTTTTCGTTCCGCTGTCATCGTCTACGTGTTTCCTCCGGTTCACGCCATCGAGGCGATGGTCTTGCGGAAGCGCGCGAGCGAATACGCGAACAGCGCGCCCCCGATGAGCGCGAGCGCCAGGAGCTGCGGCCACACCACCTCGAGCCCCGCGCCGCGGAACAGGATCGCCTGCGCGAGCATGACGAAATGGGTGGTTGGCGCGAGCAGCATCACGTCCTGCACCGCCTCCGGCATGCTTTCGCGCGGCGTCGAGCCGCCCGAGAGCATCTGCATGGGGATCAGCACCAGCATGATGAGCAGTCCGAATTGCGGCATCGAACGCGCGACGGTACCGAGGAAGATCCCCATCGCCGTGGTGGCGAAAAGATGCAGCGCGGTGCCGGCCAGGAACAGCGGCACCGAGCCTTCGATCGGTACGCCGAGCAGCCCCTGCACCACGCCCGTGATCGAGCAGGCCGTCGCGAACAGCACCACCAGCCCCATCGACCAGACCTTGGCGGTCATGATCTCGAACGGCGTCACCGGCATGGCGAGCAGATGCTCGACGGTGCCGTGCTCGCGCTCGCGCAGCAGCGCCGCGCCGGTGAGGATGATAGAGAGCATCGTCACCTGGTTGATCACCTGGATCACGGCGCCGAACCAGGATTTGTTGAGCTCCGGATTGAAGCGCACGCGCACGGCCAGTTCCACCGGCAGCGGCGTCGTCTCTTTGCGCCCCTGCATGAAGGTGGCGATCTCCTCGTTGACGATGGACTGGATGTACACGCTGCCGGTGAAGGCCTGGCTGGTGCGCGTCGCGTCCACATTGAGCTGCAGCGTCGGCGAACGGCCGGCGAGCACGTCGCGCTGGAATTCGGGCGGGATGACGAGCGCGAAGGTATCGAGCCCCGCGTCCATGCGCGCGTCCATGTCCTCGGCGCTGATCAGCGACGGTTTGGTGAAGTACGGCGGATAGAAAGCGTCGGCGAGCCGCATGGACAGCTGCGACCGGTCCTGATCGACGATGGCGATGGGCGCGCGGTTGAGCGTCTCCGGCATCGCCGTCGCCGCCGCGTACACCGAGAAAGTGAAGGCATAGACGATCAGGAACAGCATCATCGGGTCGCGCAGCAGGCTGCGCAACTCCTTCACGCCCAGATGGAGGATGTTGGCGGCGCGCATGCTAACGCTCCTGTTTGCGCAGCAGCATGAGCGCCAGCGCGAGCAACACGGGGATGGCCAGCGCAAGCGGCACGAAGCTCGACTGCAGGCCGTCGAAATCCAGCGCCTTGGAGAAGGTGCCGCGGGCGATGACCAGGAAATGCGTGGTCGGGTAGATGCGGCCGATGAAGGCGCCCGCCCCTTCGAGCGAGCTCACCGGATCGAGCAGCCCCGAGAACTGCACGGCCGGCACGATGGTGAGCACCGCCGTGCCGAACAGCGCGGCGATCTGACTGCGCATCACGGTGGAGATGAGCAGCCCGAAGCCGGTCGCGCCGATGACGTACAGCAGCGCCCCGGCGGCCAGCGCGAGGAAGCTGCCCTTCACCGGTACGCCGAAGACGTACACCGCCATGAGGCACAGCAGCAGGAAGCTCAGCATCGCCAGCACCACGTAGGGAAGCTGCTTGCCGAGCAGGAATTCCAGCTTCGAGACCGGCGTGACGTAGAAGTTGGGGGTCGGGCCGGGCTCCTTTTCCCGCCCCACCGAAAGCCCCGGGGGCGGGGCGGGAATGGGCGTCAGCGGGGTGGGGATCACCGCCGGGACCATGGCGACGATGCTGCGCACCTCCGGGTTGTAGCGGTAGCGCGTCTCGACGGTGGCGAGCGGGCTCAGCGCGCCCTCGCCGTACATGCGCTTGGCGTGCGAGGCGAGCCACAGGCTGTGCATGCCCTGCACGTAGCCGCGTACGGTTTCGGCGCGCATGGGCATGGCGCCGTCGATCCAGGCGCCGATCTGCACCGGTGTGCCGGCGGAGATGTCGCGCGCGAAACCCGGCGGGATTTCCAGCGCCAGCGCGAGCTCGCCCGCGCGCATGCGCGCGTCGAGGTCGGCGTAGTCGCGGATCGGCGGCTTTTCGATGAAATAACGCGAACCCGAGACGTTGAGGGCGTAATCGCGACTCGCCGTGGTGCCGTCGCGGTCGAGCACGGCGAAGCTGAGATCGTCCACGTCCATGGTGATGCCGTAGCCCATCACCAGCATGAGAATCAGGCTGCCCACCAGCGCGAGCGTCAGGCGGATGGGATCGCGCCGCAGCTCCAGCGTCTCGCGGCGCGCGTAGCTCATCAGGCGGCGCGGATCGAAGCGCCGGTGCCGGTGCGCGCGTGCGGGCGCCTCGACCGTGGTCGACGCCTGCGCCGCCTGCGAGGCGCTCTCCCCGACCGCCTCCTCCAGATAGGCGATGAAAGCCTCTTCCAGCGTTCTGACGCCGCGCCTTTCGATCAGGGCCTGCGGCGTATCGCTCACCAGCACGCGGCCGGCGTGCATGAAGGAGATGCGGTCGCAGCGCTCGGCCTCGTTCATGAAATGGGTGGATATGAAGATCGTCACGCCGTCGCGGCGCGACAGCTCGATCAGGATGTTCCAGAACTGGTCTCGCGCGACCGGGTCCACGCCCGAGGTCGGCTCGTCGAGGATCAGCATCTCCGGGCCGTGGATCATCGCCACCGCGAGTTGCAGGCGCTGGCGCTGCCCCAGCGGCAGCGACCCGGGCAGCGCGTCGGCCGCCTCGACGAGATCGAAACGCTCCAGCATTTCCCGTACGCGCGGTTCAATGCGCTCTTCGGGCATGCGGAACAGCCGCGCATGCAGCACGAGGTTCTGACGCACCGTCAGCTCGCCGTAGAGCGAGAAGGACTGGGTCATGTAACCCACGCGCCGGCGCGTCTCCAGGTCGTGCGGATCGACTTTCCTGCCGAACAGCCAGGCCTCGCCCTCGCTCGCCGGCAGCAGGCCGGTGAGCATTTTCATGGTCGTGGTCTTGCCACAACCGTTCGAACCGAGGAAACCGAAGATCTCGCCGCGTGCGATGCGGAAGCTGACGTGATCGACCGCGGTGAAATTGCCGAAGCGCATGGTGAGGTCGCGCGCTTCGATGGCGATGTCTTCCTCGCCGCCTGCCGCGCGCGGCGGAATCTCGACCTTGCGGTAGCCCGTGCGCTGCGCTTCGGGCAGCAGCGCGATGAACGCTTGTTCGAGCGTCGAGGTGGCGGTCTGTTCGAGGAGTTCCGCCGGCCGTCCGGCGGCGAGCACGCGGCCCGCGTTCATCGCCACCAGCCAGTCGAAGCCCGCCGCCTCTTCCATGTACGCGGTCGCGACGATCACGCTCATGCCCGGCCGCTCGGCGCGGATGCGATCGATGAGCGCCCAGAACTGCCGGCGCGAGAGCGGATCGACACCGGTGGTCGGCTCGTCGAGGATCAAAAGATCCGGATCGTGGATGAGCGCGCAGCAGAGGCTCAGCTTCTGCTTCATCCCGCCGGAGAGCTTGCCCGCCGGCCGGTCGGGGAAGGGATCGAGGCCCGTGGCGCGCAACAGCGCGTCGATGCGCCGCGCGCGCTCCGCGCGGTCGTGACCGAACAGCCGCCCGAAGAAGTCGACGTTCTCGTAGACCGAGAGCGTGGGATAGAGATTTTTGCCCAGGCCCTGCGGCATGAAGGCGATGCGCGGCTGCACGGCCTCGCGGAAGCGCCGATCGCCGATGTCGCCGCCCAGCACTTCGATGCTGCCCTGCTGCAGTTTGCGCGCGCCGGCGACAAGCGAGAGCAGGCTCGACTTGCCCACGCCGTCCGGGCCGATAAGCCCCACCATGCAGCCTGCGGGGATGTCGAGCGTCACGCCGTCCAGCGCGCGCTTGTCGCCGTAGGCGAGCCCCACGCCGCGCAGCCGCGCGACGAAGACGCCGCCCGCTGCTCCAGCGGTCCCGTTCATTGCGGCAGCTTCACCTCGAGCTCAGGGGGCCAGGGCCGGCTCTGGTCGAGCCGCACGTAGGCCGTGCCCGGCAGTCCGGTCTTGACCTGTTCGATGTGCTTACGCAGCAGCTCCTCCGGTATCTGCGCGCGCAACCTGAACATCAGCTTTTCGCGCTCGGCGCGCGTCTCCACAGTCTTGGGCGTGAACTGCGCTTCGTCGGCGATGAAGGACACCTTGGCGGGAATGACGTATTGCGGCGCGGCATCGATGATCAGCCGCACCTCGGCGCCGATCGGGACCCGCCCCACCTGGGTGGTGGGCAGGAAGAAAGTCATGTACACGTCGCTGAGATCGAGCAGGTTGAGCACGCGCCCGCCCGCCGCCACCACCTCGCCGACCTGTGCCACACGGTACTGCACTCGGCCGTCGCGCGGCGCGCGCAGCACCGCATCCTTGATGTCGGCCCTAATGCGCTCGATCTGCGCCTCGGCCGCCCGCACCGCGGATTCGGCGCCGACGATCTGCGATTGCGCGTTGGCGATGCCCGCCTCGGCCGCCGCGACCTGGGCTTCGGCGGCGCGCAGGGCCGCTTCGGCGCTGCGCGCCACGGCCACGTCGTCATCCACCGCCTGACGGGAAATGTAGTTCTTCTGCGCCAGCGCCTCCGAACGCGCGGCCTTGCTGCGGGCCTTGTCGAGCTCCGCCTTGCGCTGCTCGACCACGGCTTGCGCGGTGGCTTTCTCGCTCCGGCGCTGCGCGAGCTGGCTGCGCGCCGTCGCCACCGCCGCCCGGGCGCGCGCGAGCTCGGCTTCGGCCGCGCGCAACTGCGCTTCCAGGACCTCCGTGTCGATGCGCGCGACCACCTGCCCCGCGGTGACGAATTCGCCCTCGCGCACCAGGATTTCCGCCACGCGGCCTGCGGTCTTGGCGGCCACGTCGATCTCCACCGCTTCGATGCGGCCGTTGGCGCTGACGATGAACTCGTTGCGTTTGTTCGCCTGATAGTCCTGCCAGAAAGCCCAGCCGGCCGCGGCCAGTACGGCCGCGGCCAGAGCGATCAGCAATCTCTTCTTGTTCTCTTTGGTCATGGCGGATAAAGGGAATCGGGCATGCGGAGCATGCCTCAACGAGAGCATAACGGGAATGGGACGGGCCCGGCTGATCCAGGTCAACGGCGCACGCAGCGCCTCCGCCGCGGTACCATGCGGCCATGCACGAGCTCGACCGCCTGTTCAACGCCCCGCGCCCGCTGCGTTTCAACGCCCTGCCGCTGCCGGAGCTGCTGCGCGTCACGGTGCTCGCGCCGCATCCGGACGACTTCGACGCCATCGGCGTGACGCTCGGCCTGTTGCACGGCGCCGGGCACCGGCTCGAAGTGGCGGTGCTCACCGCCGGCGCGAGCGGCGTGGAAGACGGCTACTGCGGCGCTTACACCGATGCCGAAAAAGCCGCCTTGCGCGAAGCCGAGCAGCGTGCGAGCTGCGCCTACTTCGGCCTGCCCGAGGAGCGGCTCGCGTTCCTGCGCCTCTGGGAAGGCGGCAACGACGCGGCGGACGATGCGCGGCTGCGCGACTATGTCGAGCGCACCGCACCGC
>QGUL01000434.1 GCA_003242425.1 Pseudomonadota bacterium
CTTACACGTGTTTTTTTTTTTTTAACTTTACCGGCCCGCCACTATTCTCTCCTCTTCCTCTCTGTGCGCATCGTCAGATTTATTAAAGACGGGACAGCACAGCGGATGCCAAGAGCGGCCCCGCCGCTCAGGTAGGCCGTCCCTCCAGATCCTCGGTCGAGCCCACCACCCTTTCCTTGAAATGGATGATGTCGTCGGTCAGCGAAACCAGGGTGGTGGGAATGCGCGCCTCGAGTTCGGGGAACAGCACTTCCTCTTCCTCGGTCACGTGCTCCTCGAACAGATCCATGAGGGCGAAGATGTGGTCGTCGTACTCGTTGCTGGACGCGGGAAGGACGCGGATCTCGGCGATGGTCGAGGCGAGCCCTTCGTGTTCGTCCACCGCGGTGTCGACGAAGTCCGAGTCCTCGTCGTGGATCGCGGGGTAGAACACTTCCAGCTCCACGCGGCTGTGGAGCTCCAGCTGCATGCAGATCTCCTGCGCGATCGACTGGCGCGAGCTGGCGTCGCTATCCAACGCGTCCTGGTAGGCGTCGAACAGTTGACGCACCGTCTCGTGGTCCGCGCGCAGCAGATCGGTGGCCAGGACGGCGCCTTCGCCCTTGCCCTGCATCGCGGTGTCGATATCCATGATCTTCTCTCTGTAGTCCGGATGCCCGCAGTGCAGCAGCAAGCGTTCCCGTTTTGCGTTCGGCGTGAAGCGGGCAGCGGCACTTGTCCTGGACATCAAGGCGGTACGCAAAGCGTGATCCAGAGCGTCGGCAGAGCGGACCACAGCGCGGCGACCGCGCCAGCGGCCGCAGCCGCCGCGGCGATCCAGGCGATGAAAGGCTGTCCGTCCTGCTGCGCCTCCTTGCGCCAGCGGCCGCGAAGCGCCTGATGGAGGATGTGCCACTGCGCGCCCAGGGCGAGCAGCGTCATCAACATGACCACCACGCGCACCGTGGAGAAGCCCAGCACTTCGCTTCCGGGATTGCCGTGGGCGCAGACCAGCGCGACGTAGACGTAGACCGCGGCGAAATGCGCCGCCCAGACGAGCAGGCCCGCGCCCATGCGCAAGGCGGTGAGGGCGAAGGAACGTTCCGCGCTCATGCGAGCCTCGGATAGCCGTGCAGCAGGGCGAGGGTGAGCAGTCCCTGGGCCGCGGTGTAGAGCCACATCAGCCGGGTGTTGTCGAACGTGACGCGCCGCGCGGCATCGAGCAGGCCGTACCAGGAACGCGCCAGCGTGTAGAGCTGCATGGTCGCGGTCGCCGCCACATAGAAGCCGAGCAGGGACAGGAGCGCATACACCGCCGCGCCGTAGCCGGATTCGGCGGGCGAAAGCGCACCGTGTGCGCGCAGCGCGAGCGCGAACGCGGCAAGGAGCGTGACGAGACCCGCAACGATTGCGATGCGGCTCGCGCGTTTGCGGTCGAGGCGCTTGCTTGCGTATTGCGCACAGGGCACGCTCGCCACGAACAGCGCGGCGGCAAGCGCGGGCATGCCGAGACCGGGCAACGCGTCCGCCGCGGGCCAGTATTCGGGCGAGACCGTCCACAGGAACAGATAGGCGAACACCGCCGACAGGAACATCGAGCCCATCACCAAGAGCAGCACGACCGTCGCCCACCAGGCATGCGACACGGGACCGCTCGCGTACACCGGCAGGCGGATGCCGCCGCCGATGTCCGCGGGCGGGTGCGTCGCGCCGGGATCGGTGGTCCAGGCCCAGCGCCATATCGCCGCGATCGCGACGATGCCGCCGGCGAGCGCGGGCACCACGAGCTTGACCGTGAGCAGCAGGAAGAAAGCGGCGGTGCCGAGTGCGGCGATGAAGGAGGACCACGCCGGCCCCGGCAGTTGCAGGATGTATTGCGGCCGCGCGTCGACCGGATGGGTGACGATGGTCTCGCGCCTGCCCGTGGGCGCGTCCGGCAGATACCAGTGGCCGGCTTCGATCTCCTCGCAAAGCGTCGGCCGTTCCCACAAGGGCTCGCGGCCGTTCACGGCGGGAATGCTGCGCAGCGCATAGAAGCGGTTGGGGGCCCCATCCAGCGTGCCGGCGTTCCATACGGTTCCCCGGGCCCGCGCGCCGGTCGG
>QGUL01000435.1 GCA_003242425.1 Pseudomonadota bacterium
TTTGCGAATCGGGCGGCGTTTTCGTGCCCACTCCTCGCATGGGAACCCCAAGAATCCCGTCGGCAACCAGGTGCTGTTCGTGGCCTACTTCAATGCCGGCATCCGTGCGGTCGATGTGCGCAATCCGTGGTCGCCGCGTGAACTGGGCTATTACGTCCCGCGCGTCAATCCGCGGACGGACCAGCGCTGCGTAGTCACGGACGGCGTCGAAAGCTGCAAGATCGCCATCCAGACCAACAACCTGGAGGTGGATCAACGCGGCTACGTCTACGCGGTCGATCGCGCCAACTCCGGCATGCATATCGTCGAGTTGACGGAGGAGGCGAAGAAGGAGTTGACGCGCCGTCCAGAAGCCGGCACGCCGCCCTACCAAGAAAACTGAGCGTATAGAAGTGAGGAGAGGAGCCGCGGCGAGGCCGCGGCTTTTTTTTCTTGCTGCGGCCGTGTCGGGCCCGCGGACGCTCCGGGAAAAATCGCTCTCAGACCGATGAACGGGGCTCGCACGATGATCGCGGGCCGCAAGTCATCCGGAGGTCATCATGAAATTCCAGACAGTATGTGCGGCCGTCGCGCTCGCGCTGCTGGCGGTTCCCGGTACCGCCTCCAGCCAGGGCAGCACGGGACCGGTGGAGCGCCACAATATGCGCATGGTCGGGTATAACGACCTGCAGGCGCGTAGCGCCTATCAACCCACCATCCAGAATCAGGGCGGCCGTTGGATCGCCTATATCGGCCATCACGGCGGCCAGTCGCTCAATCCGCTCACCGGACAGGTCGAACCCAACGGCGTTTCGATTCTCGATGTGACGGACCCGGCCAATCCCAAGTACCTCCATCACATTCCGGGGCCCGGAGGCGTGGGTGAGGCGGGCGGCAGGCAAATGACGCGCATCTGCAGCGGCGACGTGCTGCCCAAGGGCGAACCGGGCAAGTGGTATCTGCTCACCACCCGCGGCACGCAAGCCCACGAAATCTACGATGTCACAGATCCCGCCCATCCGGTGTTGCTGACCGTAGTGGTCGACGGTCTGAACGACACCCACAAAAATTTCTGGGAGTGCGAAACGGGGATCGGTTATCTGGTTTCCGGGGTGCCGGGTTGGAACGTGAACCGCCATCTGCAGGTGTTCGATCTGAGCGACCCGGCCAATCCCGTGTTCATCCGCAATTTCGGGCTGCCGGGCGATCAGCCGGGCGCTACGCCCGATCCGGACAATCCCAACCCCGGGCTGCATGGACCCATCGTCGCCGGCGATCGCGTTTATATGGGATACGGCACGCTTCAGGACGGGATCATGCAGATTCTGGACAAGAATCTGCTGGTCAACGGTCCGCCCGAGCCTACGGAGGAAAACCTGCTGGCGCCGCAGATCTCGCGCCTCGAACTCGGACGCTTGCACGGTGCCCACACCACGCTGCCGCTGCTCGGCATCACGCCACCGGAGTTCGAGGATTTCACGCGCGGTAAGAGCCGCGACATGGTGGCCATTGTCGGCGAGGCGATCGGCGGGGAATGTATGACGCCTAACAACATGATGTTTCTGGCCGACGTGACGACGGAGACGGAGCCGCACATCGTTTCGAACTATCATGTCGATCCGCGCGACAGCCAGTTCGGGAACTTCTGCGAGCGGGGCGGAACCTTCGGCACGCATGCCTCTCACGAAAATCTCAACAGCCCTTACGGTAACAAGATAGTCGTCCTGTCGTACTGGAATGCCGGCGTACGCGTCGTCGATGTACGCAACCCCTGGTCGCCGCGACAACTCGCGTTCTACGTCCCCCGCGTGAATCCGAGAACGGACGTGCGCTGCGTGGTTCGGGACGGCGTGGAGACGTGCAAGATCGCCGTGCAGACCAACAACGTCGAAATCGACGACCGGGGTTACATCTACGCTGCCGACCGCGCCAATTCCGGACTGCATATCCTCGCACTCACCGAAGAGGCGAAGATGGAGCTCACCCGTCGTCCGGAGGCGGGTACGCCGCCCTATAAAGAATAAGAAAAGCCCACTCGTCGCGCCGAAAGCCGCGGTATGCCGCCGCGGCTTTTTTTATTCGTTTGCGGAGGATTTCGG
>QGUL01000436.1 GCA_003242425.1 Pseudomonadota bacterium
CCGAGTCCCTTGGTCTTCCCCGCTTGCTCCAGTTTTATGGCCTGGCGGGGAACCGGGGAAACCGCGCCGGCGGGCGGGTGGTCCCTGGCCCCCCCAACGGTGCCGCCGGCATCATTCCGGCGGTGCTGCACTACTACACGCGTTTCGTGCCCGGGGCGGACGAGGAGGGTGTGGTGCGCTTTCTGCTCACCGCCGGCGCGATCGCCATTCTGTATAAGGAGAACGCCTCCATTTCCGGCGCGGAAGTGGGCTGTCAGGGCGAAGTCGGGGTGGCCTGTTCGATGGCGGCCGGTGCGCTGGCCGAAGTGCTGGGCGGCACGCCGCGGCAGGTCGAGAACGCCGCCGAGATCGCGATGGAACATCATCTGGGGCTTACCTGCGATCCCGTCGGCGGGTTGGTGCAGATTCCCTGCATCGAGCGCAACGCCGTGGCCGCTACCAAGGCAGTGCAGGCGGCGCGGCTCGCCCTGCACGGCGACGGCCAGCATTTCGTCTCCCTCGACAAAGTGATCAAGACCATGCGCGAGACCGGCGCCGACATGAAGACGAAGTACAAGGAGACTTCGCGCGGCGGCCTGGCGGTGAACGTGATCGAGTGCTGAAGGCCGGCGTACATTCGTTACGCTTCGGTCCGCTTCCTGGCGCTCAATATGCTTGCATGACGGGCGGGGACAACGCCTCCGGGAGACCGCCATGCACCGCCTGCCAAGCTTCTTCCTCGCCGTTCTGCTGTCGGTCGTGTCGCTTGCCGCCTACGCCGATCGCGACGCGCGCATCCGGGACCGGATCGGCGAGCGCCATTTCGGCCATCGCTTCGATCATGCCGATCCCGGCTTCAGGGCGCGCCGGGCCCCGCGTTTCGACGAGCGGCATTTCGATTCCCAGGCGCATTTCGGCCGCGATCCGTGGCGCGGGCACCGTGGGTGGCAGGACTTCGGTTCGCGGCGTTTCGACCAGTTCCATCCGGGCTCGCGCGCCTTCGACCGGCGCGCGCCGCTCGACGCGCCGGCGCCCCGTCCCGGCGCCATGGGCCATCGCCACCCCGGGAGGCGTTGAACCCTTGCGCACGGTACCGGGGATGCCAGGCGGAGGAGATGGTTGTCGGCGACATCCGCATCCTGCCAGGGCGTGCGCCCGGATTCCGGCTGATCGTGGGCGCGGCGGTGTTGCTGTGGGGCGGATACTTGGTGAGCACGGTCCGGCGAGTAGGCGGCGCGATCTGCGCAGCGATGTGCGCCATCGACCTTGCGTCAAGTCCGATCCATGGCGCCCGGAAACAGACCCGTCGTCCCGTCTTTTGAGACCCGCTGTCCGCTTGCCGAGATGAGCATTGCTTCCATGCCAGACGCACGGCGCCCGTTCCGCAGCTACGTCTGGGCGTTGCCGGCGACCGTGATCGGATTGCTGGCCGCCATCATCGCGGGCGCGTGCGGCGGGCGCTGGTCGGTGCGGCAGGGCGTGATCGAAGTGGTCGCCGGGAGACGGCGCGCGCGGCTTGCGCGGCGCTGCCCCTTCGTCGCCGTCACGCTCGGCCACGTCGTCGTCGCACGCGACGACGATGCGCTCTCGGCATGCCGCCTCCATGAATACGCGCACGTGCGGCAATACGAGCGCTGGGGTGTGCTGTTCTTTCCCTTGTATCTGGGCAGCAGCACCTATCAGTGGCTGCGCGGCGGCCGGCCCTACTACGACAACCACTTCGAGCGCCAGGCGCGTGCCGCGGCGGAAAGCCCGCTCACTCCGTCACGCGACCGCGCAGGGCTTTCACGCGGCCGCGTCTGAGCTTGCTTTCCAGACGGCGCAATTGCGAGGCGCGCGTGGGTTGGGTGGGCTTGCGCGGCTTCGGCCGCAACGAAGCGCGGGCGACCATCTCCTCCAGCCGCGCACGCGCGTCCTGACGGTTCTTTTCGAGGCTGCGGAAGCGCTGCGCCTTGATGACGATTACGCCTTTTTCGCTCATGCGCTGATCCGACAGCGGCAGCAGGCGGCGCTTGACTTCGTCGGGCAGCGAGGAGGCTCGCACGTCGAAGCGCAGTTGTACGGCGTTGGAGACCTTGTCGACGTTCTGTCCGCCGG
>QGUL01000437.1 GCA_003242425.1 Pseudomonadota bacterium
AGTCGGTGTAGAGGCGCGCCTCCGGCGTGCCGGGTTCCGGGCGCCAGTCGTAGCGCCACTTCACCACCGGCGGCAGCGACATGAGGATGGATTCTGTACGGCCGCCGGACTGCAGGCCGAACAGCGTGCCGCGGTCGTACACCAGATTGAATTCCACATAACGGCCGCGGCGGTAGGCCTGGAAATCGCGTTCGCGCTCGCCGTAATCCATCGCGCGGCGGCGCTCGACGATGGGCACGTAGGCGTCGAGGAAGGCGTCGCCGACGCTGCGCACCAGGGCGAAACAGGTGTCGAAGTCCGGCGTATTGAGATCGTCGAAGAAGATGCCGCCCACGCCGCGCGCCTCGTTGCGATGCTTGAGGAAGAAGTAGCGGTCGCACCAGGCCTTGAATCGCGGATAGAGATCCGCGCCGAAAGGCGCGAGCGCGTCGCGGCAGGTGCGATGGAAGTGTTGCGCATCCTCCTCGAAGCCGTAGTAGGGCGTGAGATCCATGCCGCCGCCGAACCACCACACGGGTTCCGCACCGGCTTTGGCGGCGACGAAGAAGCGCACGTTCATGTGCACGGTGGGCACGTAGGGATTGCGCGGATGCAGCACCAGCGATACGCCCATGGCTTCGAAGCTGCGGCCGGCGAGCTCCGGCCGTGCCGCGGTGGCCGAAGGCGGCAGCGCATTGCCATGCACATGGGAGAAGTTCACACCGCCGCGCTCGAATACGCCGCCTTCCTCGATCACCCGGCTGATTCCGCCGCCGCCTTCGTTGCGCGTCCAGGTGTCGGCGCGGAAACGGCCGCTGCCATCCAGCGCTTCCAGCGTTTCGACGATCCGCGTCTGCAGTGCGGTGAAGTATTCGCGCGGAGCCCGGGTGTCCATCAGCGTCCGCCTGCGTTGAGCGCGCGATGGCCGATATCGCGCCGCATTTGCATGCCGGCGAAACGGATGCCGTCGGCGATCTGGTAGGCGCGTGTCTTGGCCATCTTGATGCTGTCGCCCAGCGCGGTGACGCACAGCACCCGTCCGCCGGCCGTGACGAGCCGGCCGTTTTCGATCGCCGTACCGGCATGGAAGACGTGGTAATCCTCGCCGCCGCTTGCGGGCAGGCCTTCGATCACATCGCCCTTGCGCGGCGTGTCGGGATAGTTGGCCGCGGCAAGTACGACGCCGAGCGCGGCGCGCCGGTCCCATTCGACTTCGGTCTTGTCGAGCCGGCCTTGCATGGCCGCTTCCAGCAGCTCGTAGAGATCGCTCTTCAGCCTGAGCAGGATGGGCTGCGTTTCCGGGTCGCCCAGCCGGCAGTTGAATTCCAGCACCTTGGGATTGCCCGCGCGGTCGATCATCAGACCGGCGTAGAGGAAGCCCGAGTAGGGTTCGCCGTCCGCTTTCATGCCCTGGATGGTGGGCAGGATGATTTCGCGCACGATGCGGGCGTGCAGCGCGGGCGTGACGACCGGCGCGGGCGAATAGGCGCCCATGCCGCCGGTGTTGGGTCCCTGGTCGCCGTCGAGCAGCCGTTTGTGATCCTGACTCGTCGCCAGCGGCAGCACGTGCTCGCCGTCGGCGAGCACGATGAAGCTCGCTTCCTCGCCTTCCAGATACTCTTCGATCACGACGCGCGCGCCTGCATCGCCCATGCTGTTGTCCACCAGCATGCGGTCGACCGCTGCGTGCGCTTCGGTCGCGCTCATGGCCACGACCACGCCTTTGCCCGCGGCCAGGCCGTCGGCCTTGATGACGATGGGCGCGCCCTGTTCGTCGATGTAGGCATGCGCGGCCTGCGCGTCGCTGAAGGTCCGATAGCGGGCAGTGGGGATGCCGTGGCGCAGCATGAACTGCTTGGCGAAGTCCTTGGAGCTTTCGAGCTGCGCCGCTTTTTGCGTGGGACCGAAGATGCGCAAGCCCCTGGCGCGGAACAGGTCCACGACACCGGCCGCAAGCGGAGCTTCGGGGCCGACCACCGTGAGCTGGATGTTTTCGCGCTCGGCGAAATCCGCCAGGGCCTCGGCCACGTGGACGGGCAGGTTTTCAATCCGGGGTTCTGGCGCGTGCCCCCCTTTGCCGGGCGCAACAA
>QGUL01000438.1 GCA_003242425.1 Pseudomonadota bacterium
TTTTTTCCAAGAGAAGAACGGATTCCGGGTTGGGGGCCCGCTCGGGGGGCTCGGGATTTTTATAAGAGACAGGTGTACGGCCTGCTCGCGCTGGGACTGTTCGTCTACCAGTTCGGCTTCGGCCAGAGCATCCTGTCGGCGGGTCTGACGCTGGCGTTACTCATCCTGCCGGTGGTGATCGTCGCCACGCGCGAGGCCATCCGCGCCATCCCGCAGATGATCCGCGAAGGCTCGTACGCGCTCGGTGCCACTAAGTGGCAGACGGTGCGCGACCACATCGTGCCGTATTCCCTGCCCGGCATCCTGACCGGTGTGATCATCGGCATGGCGCGGGCGATCGGCGAGACGGCGCCGGTCATCACCATCGGCGCGCTGACCTTCATCGCCTTCCTGCCGCCCAGCCCGTTCCAGGAAGAGGCGCCTTACATCAACTTCGAATGGCTGTTCTCGCCGTTCAGCGTGATGCCCATCCAGATGTTCAACTGGATGTCGCGTCCGGAAGCTGGATTCCAGATCAACGCCGCGGCGGCGGGTTTCGTGCTGGTGCTGATGACGCTGGCCATGAACGGGCTGGCGATCTGGCTGCGCTACCGCCTGCGCAAGAACATCAAGTGGTAAGCCACGCATACCGTCGAGTCGAACCATGATTGCTCCGCCCACCGATCTGCGTCTCAAGGCCGAGGTCAGGAACCTCAACTTCTATTACGGTTCCTTCCACGCGCTGAAGAACCTCAGCATGCCGGTGTACGAGAAGAAGGTGACGGCGCTGATCGGTCCCTCGGGCTGCGGCAAATCGACCTTCCTGCGCTGCTTCAACCGCATGCACGACCTCTATCCGGGCAACCGCTACGAAGGGGATATCGTGCTCTATCCGGACAACACCAATCTGCTGGCGCGCGACGTCGACCCCATCGAGGTGCGCATGCGCATCAGCATGGTGTTCCAGAAGCCCAATCCCTTTCCGAAGTCCATTTTCGAGAACGTGGCCTACGGGCTGCGCGTGCGCGGGGAGCGCAACCGCCGTCTGATCGAGGAGCGCGTGGAGATGGCGCTGCGCGGAGCCGCCCTGTGGGACGAGGTGAAGGACCGTCTGGACGATCTGGCCTTCAACCTGTCCGGCGGCCAGCAACAGCGTCTTTGCATCGCCCGGGCGCTGGCGACCGATCCGGAGATCCTGCTGTTCGACGAGCCGACCTCGGCGCTCGACCCGATCGCGACCGCGAGCATCGAGGAACTGATCGCCGATCTCAAGCACAAGGTGACCATCCTCATCGTCACTCACAACATGCAGCAGGCGGCGCGCGTCTCCGACTTCACGGCCTACATGTACCTGGGCGAGCTGATCGAGTTCGACGTCACCGACAACATCTTCATCAAGCCGAAGATGAAGCAGACGGAGGACTACATCACCGGGCGCTTTGGTTAAAGCGCACGGTGATGTAGCAGGGGAGGCTAACCCGGGCACGAAGCGCCCGGTTAAGGGCCGACGGGTTCGTGCCGGATCCGTTCGATCATGCGCTTTCACCGGGCGGCTCGTACGTCGCCGCATTTTTTTCGCACGTCGGGAAATTCCTCAGCATGTCGCGGCGCGCGAAGCGGGAAACGCGATATCCGCATTCCGGCTACGATTTCGTGCACTGAAACGCGATGCGCGATTAAAATTCGCCGCTGTTTTTCGAGCGCTGCACTTCGCCGCCATGATCGCTCTCCTTCAACGTGTCAGTGAAGCGAAGGTCGTGGTCGCGGGCGAAACCGTGGGCGCGATCGGACGCGGTCTGCTCGTTCTGCTGTGCGCCGAACACGGCGACGAGGAGGCGGATGCCGACCGCCTCGTCGAGCGCTTGTTGAACTACCGCGTGTTCCCGGACGATGCGGGCAGGATGAACCGTTCGCTGCGCGATGTGGAAGGCGGCCTGTTGCTGGTGCCGCAATTCACGCTGGCGGCCGACACCTCGCGCGGCAACCGCCCCAGTTTTTCCGGCGCGGCTGCGCCGGAACACGGGCGCGTCTTGTACGAGTACGCCGTGGCACGTGCGCGCGCCTGTCATCCCGACGTGGCGACAGGGGTG
>QGUL01000439.1 GCA_003242425.1 Pseudomonadota bacterium
CCTTAGGATTCCTTTCCGCTGGGCCAGTTCGCCCTTCCCAGCGTCCCCCTGTGCGCCGAACTCGCCTGCCTATTCCGCCCGCCGCTGGCCGGTTCGTTCGGCGATTTGCCCCACCCGCTGGCGGGCTTCGGCGTTGCGCGCGGCCTGTACGGCCTGGTGCCGGCGTGCATCGAGCGCCGCCAGCCCGGCCCATCCGGCACAGGCCGCGACCAGCATCGCCAGCGATACGGCCACGCCGCCGTCGGCCAGGACGATCGGTACGGCCGCCGCGAGACTCAGTACCAAACCCTGAAGGGACAGTTTTTTGCTCATGCTAGACTTGCTTTCGTTTGGATGAAACGCTGCACAAGGCGCGCGTCAACGCTGCGCCGACCCGGAGGCGCAGTCAGGCAACACGATTGTTTTCCGGGGTATCGGCACGTCATCGGGAAAATAAAGGGTGGATACGGGGCAAATCGTGCTGCCGTTCACGTTCATATTCAGGCTTCCGCCGTTCGCAACCGCCTGCCGTTTCGACGCCGCACACCGGGCTTCAGGACCGATGAAGGGGAGCGCCGGGTTCCGGGATAGCCGAGCCGGGACGGGAGACCGGCATGACTGAAGCTCGGCCGTTGCGCCCGCTGCGCGTGCTCGTGGTCGAGGATTCCGAGGCGGACTACGAGCTGCTGCTCTATACCCTCAAGCGCGCCCGCTACGACGTCCAGGCGCGGCGGGTCGACGACGAGCGGTCGATGCGCGAGGCGCTGGCCGACGGCCTGTGGGACGTGGTCATCTCCGACCACAGACTGCCGACTTTCTCCGCCAGCGCCGCCCTGCGCACCCTGCAGTCCTGCGGCTGCGAGGTGCCCTTCATCATCGTCTCCGGCGCCATCGGCGAAGACATCGCCGTGGAAGCGATGCAGGCCGGCGCGGACGACTACATCCTGAAAGACCGGCTGGCGCGTCTCATCCCGGCGATCGAACGCTGCATGAAGGCGAGCGAGGCGCGCCAGCGCCAGCGCGCAGCCGAGGCGGCGTTGCGCGAATCGGAATCGCGCCTGCGCGCCATCACCGCCAACCTGCCCGGCATGCTGTTCTGCATGCATACCAATGAAGAAGGCGAGCCGCTCGCCTTCACCTATGCGAGCGAAGCGTCCGAGCGGCTGTTCGGCGTGCCGCCGCAAACGCTGCTCGAAGATCCGCATTCGCTGCACCGCCTGATCGTCGAAGCCGACCGTCTGCGTTTCGACACTGCGCTGGCGCATGCGGCGCTCGCCCGCGTCCGGCTGGGCTGGGAAGGGCGCGCGACCGCGCGTACGCCGCAGGGAACGGTGGAACGCTGGATCCAGATCGAGGCGAGTCCCCGCCAGGGGGATCGACCGGGCGATCTGGTCTGGGACGGGCTCATCAGCGACATCAGCGCACTCAAACACGCCCAGGCCGAGCTGTACGCCTCGCGCGACGAACTGCGGCGGCTCTCCGGCCACCTCGAGCGCGCCAAGGAACAGGAGCGGGCACGCATCGCGCGAGAAATCCACGACGATATCGGCGGCACCCTCACCGGATTGCGCGCCGATTTAGCGTGGATCAAAAAACGCTACGGTCACGATCCGAATCTGGCGGAAAAACTCGAAAGCATGAGCGCCCTGCTCGACAGCGCCATGCAGGCAAGTGTGCGAATTGCCCGCGACCTGCGCCCGCCGATCCTGGATTTCGGTTTCACTGCCGCCATAGAATGGCAGGCAAAGGATTTTCAGAAACGCACGGGCGTGCAATGCCGCTTTCGGTGCGACGGCGACATCACGCTCGATACAGATCGGGCCACAGCGGTGTTCCGCATTTTCCAGGAACTCCTCACCAACATCGCCAAGCATGCGCAGGCGAGCCGCGTCAACGTGCGTCTGGAACAGAACGGCAGCGTGTTGCGCCTGGAAGTGGAGGACGACGGCATCGGTCTCACCGAGGAGGACCGCGCCAAGCGCGGGTCGTACGGCATCCGCGGCATGTTGGAGCGCGCGCGGGAGCTGAACGGCCGGCTGGTCTTCCATCGCCCGCCGCGCGGCGGGACCCGCTCCATCCTGGAAC
>QGUL01000440.1 GCA_003242425.1 Pseudomonadota bacterium
CGCGCCCTTTCCCCCGGCGTTGGGCCCGCGCTTGGGGGGCCGGTCCCCCCCTTTCCCCCCAATATGAGGATTGGCCGCCTCGAACGGCTGCGGCCCGGCGGGTTCGGCATCGTGCTCGGGCGCGAGATGGCCCGTTCTCTGGGCGTCGAGCCGGGCGATCAGGTGACGCTCATCGCCCCGCAGGGCCTCGTGACACCGGCCGGCGTCATTCCGCGGCTGAAGCAGTTCCGTGTCGTCGGCGTGTTCAGCGTCGGCCATTACGAATACGACAGCGGGCTCGCGCTGGTGCACATCGCCGATGCGCAGCGCCTCTATCAGCTCGGCGAGCGCGTCTCCGGCGTGCGGCTGAAGCTCCACGATCTCTTCAAGTCGCGCGAAGTGGGGCGCGAGCTCTTCGGTCTCATTCCCGCCGACATCTACATCAGCGACTGGACGCGCCAGCACGCCACCTTCTTCCGCGCGGTGGAGATCGAAAAGCGCGTGATGTTCATCATTCTCACACTCATCGTCGCGGTGGCGGCCTTCAACATCGTTTCCACGCTGGTGATGGTCGTGACCGACAAGCAGGCGGACATCGCCATCCTGCGCACGCTGGGCGCGAGCCCGACGAGCATCATGAAGATCTTCCTTGTGCAGGGCGCGCTGATCGGCGTGGTCGGCACTTTGATGGGCGCGGTGCTGGGGATCGCGGTGGCATTCAACATCGACGTGATCGTGCCGGCGATCGAGCGGCTGCTGAACGTGCAGTTCCTGTCCAAGGAGGTGTACTTCATCAGCGATCTGCCCTCGGACGTGCAGCTCGACGACGTGATCGGCGTGACGGCCGTGGCGCTGGTGCTGTCGCTCGCCGCGGGCATCTATCCGAGCTGGCGCGCCTCGCGCGTGCGGCCGGCCGAAGCCTTGCGCTACGAATGATGAACAGGGAACCGATGGTCGCAACGCTCGATCAGGCCGCCAGCGTCCTGGCGTGCCGCAACCTCGCCAAGACCTACCTGGAAGGGCGCGTGCCGGTGCCCGTGCTGACCGACGTGAACCTCGACGTGCGCGCCGGCGAGGTCGTGGCCATCGTCGGCGCTTCCGGTTCGGGCAAGAGCACGCTTCTGCATCTGCTCGGCGGACTGGACGTGCCTACCGGCGGCGAAGTGCATATCCTCGGCCGGGCGATGAACGCGCTTTCCGACGCCGACCGCGGCAAGCTGCGCAACGAGGCGCTCGGCTTCGTGTACCAGTTCCACCATCTGCTGATGGAATTCAACGCGCTCGAGAACGTCGCCATGCCGCTGCTCATCCGCCGCATGACGCGCGAGGAGGCGTTCGAGCGCGCGGCGGCGATGCTGAAGGAAGTGGGACTGGGCGCGCGGCTCGATCACCGTCCGGGCGAGCTCTCCGGCGGCGAGCGTCAGCGCGCCGCCATCGCCCGCGCGCTCGTCACGCAGCCCGCCTGCGTGCTCGCCGACGAGCCCACCGGCAATCTCGACCGCAAGACCGCCTCCGGCGTATTCGAGCTCATGCTGGAATTGAACCGCCTGCACCGGACGAGTTTCGTGATCGTCACGCACGATCCCTCGATCGCCGCGCGTGCGAGCCGTACGCTGCTCCTGCAGGACGGCGTGTTGACGCAGGTCGAGACTAGGGACTGAGCTGGGTTTTTTTCATCTTGCGCCGGCGCCAGGCGAGGGTGACCGCGACGCGCCAGACGACCCGTACCAGCACATAGCCCGCGGCGGCAAGGCTGCAGGCGAGCGCCACCAGTCCGACGATGAGCGGCTTGCCGAGCGACAGCGTCCAATCCACCAGCGCGGACAGCCATGCGCCGAACTCGCTCCAGGCGAATTCGGGCGGCGGCACCATCTGGCTTTCCGCGCCGGTGATCAGCGTGCCGAGGAAATAGGCGCCGACATAGAGTGGCGCGATGGTGAGCGGATTGGTGTAGAGCGTCGTCACCAGCGCGATCGGCAGGTTCACGCGCAAGGGGATCGCGATCAGCGCCGCCGGGAGCATCTGCAGCGGCCCCGGCACCAGACCCGAGAAAAGGCCCACGGCCACGCCGCCGGAG
>QGUL01000073.1 GCA_003242425.1 Pseudomonadota bacterium
CCCACCCGCGCCCCCCTTTTGGCCCGCCGCGGCCGGGGGCCGCGGCCGCGCCCGCCGGGGACCGCCGGTCCGTACCGCGGATGCGCGGGCGGCCGGTCTGCGAGCTGCGGCCAGCCGCGGCTCGAAGCCCACGCCGCGAGCAACAGGAAAGGCACGGTGGGCATGACCGGCAGCACCGCGCCGATCAGCCCGCAGACGAGCGCCAGCAGCGCCAACGCACGCCACAGCAGGATCTGCGTGCGGCGCAGCATCGCTACTTCAATCCCAGCCGGCGCGCGAGCTTGTGCAGATTGCTCGCGTCCATGCCCAGCATGCGCGCGGCGCGCGCCCAGTTCTGATCGCAGCGGTCCAGCGCCTCGCGGATGCTCTGCCGCTGCACGGCTTCGACCGCTTCGCGCAGCGTGCGCAACGTTCCGCCTTCGCCGTTGCCCATGCTCGACGCGGCGACCGGCGCGAACGCCTCCTGCTGCATGTCGAGATCGAGCAGCTCCGGCTCGAGGCTCACGATCTCGGTACGCGAAGCGCCGCGGCTCACGGCCTTCAAGGCCGCGCGGCTGATGACGTGTTCGAGCTCGCGCACGTTGCCGGGCCAGTGGTAGGCGCACAGCGCCTGCTCCGCCGCGGGCGACAGCCGCAGGCTGCGCAAGCCCAGCCGCGCGCGGTTGAGTTCGAGGAAATGCCCGGCGAGCACCAGCACGTCGCTGCCGCGCTCGCGCAGCGGCGGGATGTGCACGGGATACACCGACAGCCGGTGATAGAGATCGGCGCGGAAATGGCCGTCGCGCACGCTGTCCTTCAACTGCCGGTTGGTCGCGGCGATGATGCGCACGTCCACGCGCCGCGGCGAGTCCGCGCCCAGGCGCTGGATCTCGCCGTTCTGCAGCACGCGCAAAAGCTTCGCCTGCACGGTGAGCGGCAGTTCGCCCACTTCGTCGAGGAACAGCGTGCCGCCGTTCGCGGCCTCGAAGCGGCCGGGCCGGTCGGTGGTCGCGCCGGAAAACGCGCCCTTGACGTGACCGAAGAGCTCGCTTTCCGCGAGCGACTCGGGCAGCGCCGCGCAGTTGACGTGCACCAGCGGTCCCTTGGCGCGGCGCGACTGGCGGTGCAGGCGGCGCGCGAACAGTTCCTTGCCCACGCCCGTCTCGCCGAGCAGCAGCACCGGCAGTTCGGAGTCGGCCACCACGTCGAGCTCGTGCAGCAGCCGCCGGATCGCGGGGCTCTGGCCGAGGATCTCGCCCTCGTTGAACGCCGGGATCTCCTGGTGGTCGTGCACGGCGCGCGCCATGCGCAGGCTGCGCGTTTCCTGTTCCAGGCGCGTCACGCGCACCGCCGCTTCGATCAGCAGGGTGTAGCGCTGCAGCTCTTCGCGCATCGCTTCGTCGAACGTGTCCGCGTGCAGCGCGTCGAGCGTGAGCGCACCCCAGAGGTTGCCTTCCACGTAGAGGCTCACGCCCATGCAGTCGTGCACGGGCAGCGGCTCGCCCACATGCTCGTCAAGCAGGCCGTCGTAGGGATCGGGCAGCGGGCTGCCCGGATCAAAACGGGTCGGCGCCCGGCTCGCGAGGATCGCGGCCAGGCGCGGATGCTGCGCCACGAGGAAACGGCGGCCCAGCGCCTCGCGCACCAGACCGTCCACCGCCACCGGACACAGGCAGTCGCCGTCCAGGCGCAGGAGCGCCACCGCCCCGCAACGGAAATGCGTGCGCAAGGTGGATACCAGCCGCTGCAGCCGCACCGCGTGCGGCAGTTCGGTGGCAAGGTCGGCCAGCAGGGCGTCTCTCAAGGTCATTTCTACCCGCTCATGGTCTTTCGCACCATAACGCAAAGCGGTTGTTTTTACCACGTTATTTTTTTATCTCGCTGTTTCAATGGCTTGGCGCTGTCACACCGCTTGCTATGGCTCAAGGCGAAAGAACCGGAGCACGACTATGAGCCATCTCTACGACCGCACCATCGCCCAACTCGCCCGCGACATTCCCGGCGCGACGCGGGTGTTCCGCCACTACGAGCTCGATTTCTGCTGCGGCGGCAAGCAGCGCCTCAAGGACGCCGCCCGCGAACGCGGCCTCGACGTCGAAGCGATCGTCGCCGCGCTGGAAGCGCTGGTCGACCGCCCCGAGCCGGAGCGCAACTGGCGCGACGCCGAACCGCGCGAGCTCATCCAGCACATCCTCGGCCGTTTCCATCAGCGCCATCGCGAGCAACTGCCGGAGCTGATCCGGCTCGCGCAGCGCGTGGAGGAAGTGCACGGCGACCGGCCCGACTGCCCGGTCGGCCTGACCGATCACCTGCGCGCCATGCAGCAGGAGCTCGAAAGCCACATGATGAAGGAAGAGCAGATCCTCTTCCCGCTCATCTCGCGCGGCGCCGGCCCGATGGTGCAGGGCCCGATCGCCGTGATGGAAATGGAACACGAACAGCACGGCGAAGCGCTCGCGCAGCTCACCGCGCTCACCAACGACATCACGCTGCCGCGCGGCGCCTGCAACACCTGGCGCGCGCTCTACGGCCTGCTCGCGCAGTTCCGCGACGACCTGATGGAACACATCCATCTGGAGAACAACATTCTCTTCGCTGCCGCACTGGAGCCTGAAAATGCCTAACGCGACCTACAAGAAGCTGTGGTGGCTGCTGCTCGCCGTTCTCACGCTGACCTTCACCCTGCTCGGGTATCTCGGCACCGAGATCTACAAGCAGGCGCCGCCCATTCCCGGGCGCGTCGTCACCACCGACGGCAAGCTCGTTTCGACCAAGGAGAAGATCCTCGACGGCCAGACCGCCTGGCAGTCGGTAGGCGGCATGCAGCTCGGTTCGATCTTCGGCCACGGCGCCTACCAGGCGCCGGACTGGACCGCCGACTGGCTGCACCGCGAACTGCTGGCGTGGCTCGATCTCGCCGCGCAGGAGGAATACGGCGCGCCTTCCTACGCCGTGCTGGACGCCGAAGCGCAGCAGACGCTGCAGCACCGGCTGAAGCTCGAATACCGCAGGAACACGTACGACGAGGCGACGGACACCGTCGTCATCACGCCGCGCCGCGCCGCGGCGATGGCCCAGACGGCGAAGCATTACGACGCGCTGTTCGGCGGCGATCCCGCCCTGCACGGCACGCGCGAAAGCTACGCCATGAAAGAGGTCACGCTGCCCGACCCGAAGCGGCGCGACGACCTCACCGCCTTCTTCGCCTGGACCGCGTGGGCCGCGGCGACCGAACGCCCCGGCCAGAGCGCGACCTACACCAACAACTGGCCGCACGAGCCGCTGATCGACAACCGCCCCACCGCGGAGAACATCGTCTGGTCGATCATCAGCGTGGTGCTGCTCATCGCCGGCGTGGGCCTGCTGGTCTGGGGCTGGGCCTTTCTGCGCAAGGAGGAGCCGGAACCGCCCGCACCCGCGCGCGATCCGCTCACCACCTTCGCGCTCACGCCTTCGCAGAAAGCGCTGGGCAAATATCTGCTCGTGGTGGTCGCGCTGTTCATGCTGCAGGTGCTGCTGGGCGGCCTGACCGCGCACTACACCGTCGAAGGCCAGGAGTTCTACGGCATCCAGCTCTCCGAGTGGTTCCCCTACTCGCTCACGCGCACCTGGCACATCCAGTCCGCGCTGTTCTGGATCGCGACGGGCTTCCTCGCCGCCGGGCTCTTTCTCGCGCCCATCATCAACGGCGGCAAGGACCCGAAGTACCAGAAGCTCGGCGTGGACATCCTGTTCTGGGCGCTGATCGTGGTGGTGGCCGGTTCCTTCCTCGGCAACTGGCTCGCAATCGCGCAGAAGCTGCCCCCGGAATGGAACTTCTGGCTCGGCCATCAGGGCTATGAATACGTCGACCTCGGCCGGCTGTGGCAGATCGGCAAGTTCCTCGGCGTGGCGTTCTGGCTCGTGCTGATGCTGCGCTGCATGGTGCCTGCGCTGCGCAAGAAGGACAGCGACAAGCATCTGCTCGCGCTGCTCACCGCCTCGGTGGTCGCCATCGGCCTCTTCTACGGCGCGGGGCTCGCCTATGGCGAACGCACCCACATCGCCATCATGGAGTACTGGCGCTGGTGGGTGGTGCACCTGTGGGTGGAAGGCTTCTTCGAAGTGTTCGCCACCACGGCGCTGGCCTTCATCTTCGTCTCCATGGGCCTGGTGTCGCGCGCCGTCGGCACGACCGCGAGCCTCGCCTCCGCCTCGCTTTTCCTGCTGGGCGGCGTGCCGGGCACGCTCCACCACCTCTACTTCACCGGCACCACCACGCCGGTGATGGCGGTGGGCGCGACCTTCAGCGCGCTGGAAGTGGTGCCGCTGGTGGTGCTGGGCTACGAAGCCTTCGAGAACTGGCGCCTGCGCGTGCGCGCGCCGTGGATGGCGCAGCTCAAGTGGCCGCTGATGTGCTTCATCGCCGTGGCCTTCTGGAACATGCTCGGCGCCGGGGTGTTCGGCTTCATGATCAACCCGCCCGTGTCGCTGTACTACGTGCAAGGCCTCAACACCACGCCCGTGCACGGCCACGCCGCGCTGTTCGGGGTGTACGGCTTCCTCGCGCTGGGCTTCACCATCCTGGTGCTGCGCTACATCCGGCCGGGCTTCCAGTTCAACGACCGGCTGATGGCCACCGCCTTCTGGTGGCTGAACGCAGGCCTGGTGCTGATGATCGCGACCAGCCTGCTGCCCATCGGCCTGTTCCAGTTCTACGCCAGCGCGACCGAAGGGTTGTGGTACGCACGCAGCGAAGCCTTCCTGCAACAGCCCTTCCTCGAGGCGCTGCGCTGGATCCGCACCGTCGGCGACGTCGTCTTCATCGTCGGCGCCGCGGCCTTCGGTTCGCAGGTCGTCAAGGGCTTGCGCCAATCCTCCACTGTGCCGGCTATGGAAGCCCTGGCCGCCGAAAACTGAGCCCCTTGGGGCACTACCTTGTGCTCCCTTCGATCGGCGCGGCTTCGCAAGAACCGCGCCGCTTTTTTTTGCTCACTCGATGCGGATCAGCGCCAGGCCGCTCGACTTGTCGTAACGCCGGCACAGATACGCGGGCGAGTCGATCAGCACCACTTCCAGCGTAGGCCGCACGTGCGCTTCCAGCAGATGGCCGCCGTGCGCGGTCGCGTCGCGCTTGCCGATCACGACGTGCGCATGCACCTTGGGTTCGTCGCCGTCGAGCGCGATATCGCCGTTGAGCGACAGCACTTCGACCTGCTCCGCCACGCGGATGCGCGCGTAGTCCTTGCGTTCCCAGTCGAAATAGCCGAGCACGACGTCGGAGAAGGCGCCGATGGCGCTGAAGCGGCTCGCGGTGATGCCGTGCTCGCGCGCAAACTGCGTCAAACCGGCGATCACTTCGTCGCCCGCCTCGAAGATCAGCGCATAGGTGCGTTCGCCGTCCTGGTTGATGAGCTTCGCTCGCATGGATCGCCTCGCGTCAAAACCGGCGCGCTGCACGAGACGTTCCCGCGCGCGTCTGACCTGGACGCCGCGGCGCCTAAAGGAACACCGCTTGCACCCCTGAAGGCGACGCGCCCGCAGGGCGTTTGTCCGGACAACTTAAACGAGGAGTCACCATGCAACTCAGCGAAGTGCAACAACGTTTTTCCCGCGTCGAGCAGTGTATCGACGATGCCTACCAGGCCTGCCAGCAGAGCCAGTCGGCGACGCCGGAACTGCAGGATTCCATCCGCCAGCTCGACCAGCGCGCGGACGAGGCCCGCCAGTACATCCAGGGCCAGGATCAGCAGAAGATCAAACAGTGCGTTTGGGAGCTTGAAGAACTGAGCGACCGCGCGCTGGAGGCCTGCAAACAGGCGGGCAACGTCGAGCCGCAACTCAAGCAGGCCGTGCAGCAGGCGCATAGCGAACTGTCCAGCCTCAAGCACCAGATGGGCTGAGGGCGCATTCACGCCCGGCATCGGGGCCGCCCGCTTGGCGGCCCTTTTGCCGCCCGGCGCGCAGCACATCATGCAACGCCAAACGGAAAAATACTTCGTCGCGAGCGACGGCCAGGAGCCGGTGCGCATCTACTTCGACCGCGAAAGCGCCTACGCCTCGGGCGTGCCCTACCTCGATTCCTTCGACGCAAGCGGCCTGCCGGTGCGGCGCTACACCCGCGACAGCGACGGCGAGTACCTCACCGAATATTGAGCGGTTGCAAGGCTTCGGCCCTGCACGCTAGCCTTGCCGCCTCGATGTGACGAAAGGGGGTTCAACATGAAAGCCGTCGGATACCGCAAATCCCTGCCCATCGAACATGAACACGCCCTGATCGATATCGACGTTCCCGAACCCAGGCCGTCGGGCCGCGATCTGCTGGTCGAGGTCAAGGCGGTGTCGGTCAATCCCGTGGACACGAAGGTGCGCCGCCGCGCCGAACCGCCGGAAGGCGAGTACAAGATCCTCGGCTGGGACGCCGCCGGCATCGTGCGCGAAGTCGGCCCGGAAGTGACGCTGTTCAAGCCCGGCGACCGCGTATGGTACGCCGGCTCCATCGACCGCCAGGGCAGCAACGCCGAACTGCAGCTCGTGGACGAGCGCATCGTCGGGCCCATGCCCAAGAGCCTCGACTTCGCCCAGGCCGCGGCGCTGCCGCTCACCAGCCTCACCGCCTGGGAGCTGATGTTCGACCGGCTGCAGATCCCGCGCGGCGGGAAGACCGACGCGCGGCTGCTCGTCATCGGCGCCGCCGGCGGCGTGGGCTCGATCATGGTGCAGCTCGCACGTCAGCTCACCGGGCTCACGATCATCGGCACCGCCTCGCGCCCGCAGACGCAGGACTGGGCGCGTCAGCTCGGTGCCCATCACGTCATCGACCACAGCAAGCCGATCGCCGAAGAGCTGAAGCGCATCGGCATCCCGCAGGTGGAATACATCGCCAGCCTCACCCACACCGACAAGCACTTCGAGCAGGCCGTCGAGGCGCTGGCGCCGCAAGGCCGCTTCGGTCTCATCGACGACCCCGAACCCATCGACATCCGCCTGCTCAAGCGCAAGAGCGCCTCGCTGCACTGGGAACTCATGTTCACCCGCGCGGTCTTTCAGACCGCGGACATGATCGAACAGCACCGCATCCTGACCGAGGTTTCGCGCATGGTGGACGAAGCCAGGATCAAGACCACCGTCGCCGAACACTACGGCCGCATCTGCGCCGTGAACCTCAAGCGCGCGCACGCGATCATCGAAAGCGGCCGCGCCATCGGCAAGATCGTGCTGGAAGGCTTCTGACGAAACGGGACGCTGTCTGCCTGGAAGCGAGAGGGAACCGATGAACAGAACACCCGGCTTTGCCGCCCTGCTGCTCTGGCTGTGGGCGCTCTGCTTCGCTGGCATCGCGGCGGCGCAGGCGCCCGCCACGCACGATCACGGTTTCCACGATGCCGGGCACTGGGCGCGGATTTTCGACAACCCCGATCGCGACACCTGGCAGAAGCCGGAGGAAGTCATCCGCGCCCTGGAGCTGAAGCCGGACGCCGCCGTGGCCGACATCGGCGCCGGCACCGGCTATTTCGCCGTTCGCCTCGCCCGCGCCGTACCGAACGGACGCGTGTACGCGGTGGACGTGGAACAGGAGATGGTGGCCTATCTGGAGAAACGGGCGCGGCACGAGGGACTGTCCAAC
>QGUL01000441.1 GCA_003242425.1 Pseudomonadota bacterium
GGCTTCTTTCGGCGCGTCAACATCGCGCTCGATCGACATCAGCCCTTCCTTGCGTACCTTGGTGAGGATTTCATACAGCAACCCCATCAGCTCCATGTACAGGGCTTTGCTGTACTTGGAGCCCTTGAACACCGTAGGCAGCGCCTTGAACGTGGCCTTCAGCACCTTGCCGTTGTTGCTCACGATGAAGGCGCCCAGCGCAGCACCTCCGATGATCAGCAACTCCACCGGCGCCACCATGACAGCGAAGTGACCGCCCGCCAGTGCGAAGCCGCCGAATACCGACAGCAGGACGATCACATAGCCGACGATGACCAGCATTTATGCGTTTTCCTTTTTGCCCAGAACCTTTACCGGAGCGCGCGCTCGCCTTCCCGGGTGCGGCGGACGCTCCGATACAGGTTTTTACTCGGCACGGCACGCGATTTCTTGAGATCGTCGGACACGCTTGCGTGGAAGAGTAACGCCCCGCAAACGAACGACAGTCGAGGAAAAGCGGCCGGATTAGGCGCCAATTCCCGGCCCCGGGTGGCGCCTCGGACGCTCGGCCAAGGGCCTGCCGTGAAAGGATTTTTGCGGGAGGTCGGACGGGACGGGATGCAGCGGCCCCGGCAGCCGCCCGGATCAGACGGCCGCGAGCTGCTCCTGCAGGCGGCGCTTGGTCTTGCCGGCCCGGGACGGGACGTTGCAAAGACCGCAGACGTAATCGTCGGTGAGCTCGAAAGTGTGGACCACGAACTGGCCGCCGCAGCCGCGGCAGGCGGTGGTCGTCAGCATCCCGGCGTCGAAGAACTTCACCAGCCGCCAGGCGCGGGTGATGGACAGCACCTCCTCCATGCCGTGCGCCTTGATGTGCTCGCGGTACAGCCGGTAGGCCTTCAACACCACCTCGATCTGTTCCAGCTCCATCGACTTGTCGATATAGCGGTAGATGCTCATGAACAGCGAGGCATGGATGTTCGGCTGCCAGGTCATGAACCAGTCGGTCGAGAACGGCAGCATACCCTTGGGCGGGGACTTGCCCTGGATCTCCTTGTACAGGCGCAGGAGCTTTTCCCGCGACAGGCGCGTCTCGGCCTCCAGGACCTGAAGCCGCGCACCCAGTTCGATCAGCTCCTTCGCCAGCTGGATATCGCGGGCCTCGGCAATGACGGACTTGGCCATTTTCTTCGCTCCCCTGTTCCGGAATGTCTCAGGCCGGCGTCGCCTCGAGTGCGGGCGCGCCGGCCATCAGCAGCGAGGCGTGCATGCGCGCGATTTCGGCGTCCTTGCCGTGGCTGGTGAGGAGGTTCCAGATCACGTCCTCGTTGAAACGGAAACCGCAGATCAGCAGGTTGCTGGAGGCGATCTTGATGATCTGCGCCATGGTGAGCTTTTCGATGATTTCCACGACCTGTTCGCTCAGCCCCAGACGGTACATCGCCTCGGCCCGGTCCTCGTGGATCATGCGCTGGGCAAGCAACAGATAAGAAAGGTTTACTTCACGGATTTCATCTAGCAATTGATCTCGGCTCATGCGGCACCTCGTTGTTCTCTTAGCCGAACCGAACTTCCGGTGTGTCGCCGTTTGACGACACGGCGCCATAGTCGGCGCAACGGGCCGAAACTTGAATCGGCCGAACGGCTATTTTTGAGGTGCGACTATTTGGATATGCCGATGTAGGAAAAAGCCTTACAACGCCGTTTTTCCCTTCCCGCGGCCCACTTTAAATCATTGATCGGCAAGAATTCGTTTCAACCGGCTCGTCAATGTTGCGCGGGTCCGTGCCGATAAATGGAAGTGGTCGTATTTCACATTCGTGCCAATTGTCACGGCGCGCCCCGCACTCCGGTCCCCGTCCTGCGGTATCGCACGAGAACGCTAAAGTTTGGCGGTCCCGAAACCGATAAGCAGGGTGTAGACGGCGGTTTGAGTCCTGCAGGGCAAACCAAAGTGCACCGGCACTCACGCCGGAAGATAGGTAGTCAAGGTAAAGAAAGGGACCAACGATGCCTCAGATCATCAACACCAACATTGCGTCGCTCAATGCGCAGCGCAATCTGA
>QGUL01000074.1 GCA_003242425.1 Pseudomonadota bacterium
TTTTAGACCGGTTCGGGGGCCTGGGGATTTGTATAAAAGGCAGAGTCCCCCCTGCCCGGCGGCGACGCCGAGAAACTGAAGGCCGAGCTGGTATCGCAACAGCCGCTCATCGCGCCCATCGCCGCGGGCACGGAAGTGGGCACCGTGCGGGTGACGCTGGACGGCAAGCCGGTCGGCGAGTACCCCGTCGTCGCCCTGGACAACGTGCCGCAGGCCGGCTTCTTCGGCCGCATCTGGGATACCATCCGGCTGTGGCTGAAATAGGCCGGGCGGGCGCCGCGCCGGCCGGGGAGGGCACGAAGTGAGCGAAACGGTCTATCTCAACGGCGAGTTCGTTCCCAAGTCCGACGCCAAAGTTTCGGTGCTGGACCGCGGCTTCATTTTCGGCGACGCGGTCTACGAACTGCTCCCGGCCTACAACCGCCGCCTGTTCCGCCTGCGCGAGCACCTCGCCCGGCTGCGCTACAGCCTGGCGAGCGTACGCATCGCCAATCCCTACGACGACGAGCGCTGGAGCGAGCTGCTGCAACGCGTAGTGGATGCCAATCCCTGGGACGATCAAAGCGTCTACCTGCAGGTGACGCGCGGCGTCGCGCCGCGCGACCAGCCCTTCCCCTCGCCGCCGGTGGAGCCGACGGTGCTCATCATGAGCAGCCCGCTGCGCCAGCCCACCGAAGCGCAGCGCGCCGAAGGCTACAAGGTCATCACCCGCGAGGACTACCGCTGGCTGCGCTGCGACATCAAGACCACCTCGCTCATCGCCAACTGCCTGTTGCGCCAGGAAGCGGTGGACGCGGGCTGCGCGGAAGTGATCCTGCTGCGCGACGGCAAGGTCACGGAGGCCTCCAGCGCGAACGTCTTCATCGTCAAGGACGGCATCATCGTCGCGCCGCCCAAGGATCATCTGATCCTGCCGGGCATCACCTACGACCTGGTGCTCGAACTGGCCAAGGCGCACGAGCTGCCCTTCGAAATGCGCGACATCACGCTGACCGAACTCTACGCCTCGGACGAGGTCTGGCTGACCTCCTCGATCCGCGAGATCATGCCCGTCACCGTGGTCGACGGCATGCCGGTCGGCAACGGCGCGCCGGGTCCGGTGTACCGCGCGATGTACGCCCTCTACCAGGACTACAAGGAGAAGTACGCGCGTGGTTGAAGAGCCATCCCTGATCGAATATCCCTGCCCCTTCCCCATCAAGGTGGTGGGGCGCATGCAAAAGGATTTCGCGCAGACGGTGTTCGAGATCGTCAGGCGCCACGATCCCGGCTTCGATGCCGCCACCATGGAAATGCGCCCCAGCCGCGGCGGCAAATACCTGAGCGTTACGGTCACGGTGCAGGCCACTTCGCGCGAGCAGCTCGACAGCCTCTACCGGGAACTGTGCGATCACCCCATGGTGACGATGGTGCTGTGAGCGCGCTGCCGCAAGCCCTGAACTTCGAACCGGCCGAGATCCGCGCGCTCGGACGCGTGGACTACGCAGCCTGTTACGAAGCCATGCGGCGCTATACCGTCGCCCGCGACGAGACAAGCCCGGATCAGTTGTGGCTGGTCGAACATGCGCCGGTCTATACCCTGGGCCAGGCGGGCAAGAAGGAGCACCTGCTCGTCGACACCGGCATTCCCCTGGTGCAGATCGACCGCGGCGGCCAGATCACCTATCACGGTCCCGGCCAGGCGGTGGTCTATACCCTGGTCGATCTGCGCCGGCGCGCGCTGACGGTGAGAGGCTTCGTGCACCTGCTGGAACAGGCGGTCATCGACCTGTTGCAAAGCTTCGCCATCGTCGGCGAACGCAGACCCGGCGCGCCGGGCGTCTATGTGAACGGCGCGAAAATCGCCGCGCTGGGCCTGCGCGTGCGCAACGGCTGCTGCTATCACGGCCTGGCGTTCAACGTCGACATGGATCTCGCGCCTTTCTCCTACATCAATCCCTGCGGCTACCAGGGTCTTGCGGTGACGCAATTGCGCGACCTGGGCGTGGACGCCGCCCCGGCCGATGCCGCGCACCTTCTCGCCGCCCGTATCAACGCCTTGCTTGCGGCAGCTGCTAAACTGGCGCTTCCCTGAGAGTCGAGCGATGAAAGAACCCGGCGTCAAATACAAGGGCGAAGGCAAGACCGCGCGCATCCCCATCAAGATCGTGCCGCAGGAAAAGCTGCCCAAGCCCGAATGGATTCGCGTGCGCGCGCCGCAGGCGGGGTCGCGTTTCTACGAGATCAAGCGCATCCTGCGCGAGCACCGGCTGCACACGGTGTGCGAGGAAGCGTCCTGCCCCAACATCGGCGAATGCTTCGGCCACGGCACGGCGACGTTCATGATCATGGGCGACATCTGCACGCGCCGCTGTCCTTTCTGCGACGTCGCCCACGGCCGCCCCCTGCCGCTCGACCCGGACGAGCCGCTGCACCTGGCAAAAACCATCGCCGCACTCAAGCTCTCCTACGTGGTCATCACCAGCGTGGACCGCGACGATCTGCGCGACGGCGGGGCGCAGCATTTCGTCGATTGCATTCGTGCCGTGCGCGAGCACTCGCCGCAGACGAAGATCGAGGTGCTGGTGCCGGATTTCCGCGGCCGGCTCGACCGCGCACTGGACATCCTGTGCGCCGCGCCGCCGGACGTGATGAACCATAATCTGGAAACCGTGCCGCGGCTGTACAAGGCCGCGCGACCGGGTTCGGATTACCACCATTCGCTCAAGCTGCTGCAGGAATTCAAGGCGCGTCACCCGCAGGTGCCGACCAAGTCTGGACTGATGCTGGGCCTGGGCGAGACCGACGAGGAGATCCTGCAGGTGATGCGCGATCTGCGCGCGCACGACGTCGACATGCTGACCATCGGCCAGTACCTGCAGCCGTCCCCGCATCATCTGCCCGTGATGCGCTATGCGCCGCCGGAGACCTTCGCCATGCTGGAACGCGAAGCGCGCAACATGGGCTTCATGCACGCCGCCGTCGGTCCCATGGTGCGTTCCAGCTATCACGCCGATCTGCAGGCGCGCGAAGCGGGTATCGCCCCGTGAACGGCCCATCGAGCCCGCCGCGGCGACGGCTGCTCCTCCTTGCCGCCGCATGCCTGTGCGCATTGCCGGCCTTCGCGATCGATCTCGACCGGCTCACGCGCAGCGAAACCACGGCCGGCCTCAAGGACGCGCTGACGCAGGGCGCACGCGCCGCCGTGACCCAGCTTTCGGCGCCGGGCGGTTTTCTCGACAATGAGAAAGTCCGCATCCCGTTACCCGATTCGCTGGCACGCATCGAAGGCGCGCTGCGCTGGATGGGTATGAGCAAACAGGCGGACGAGTTGCGTACGGCGATGAACCGCGCGGCGGAAATGGCGGTGAAGGAAGCCACACCCCTGCTGGTGGATGCGGTGAAGAAGATGTCCGTAGCCGACGCGAAGACGATCCTGCGCGGGCCGGACGACGCCGCGACCCAGTATTTCCGCCGCACCACGGCGGACGCGCTCGCGGAGCGCTTCCTGCCCATCGTCAAACAGGCGACGGCAAAGGTGAAGCTCGCGGAACAGTACAACCGCTTCGCCGGACAGGCGGCGCAGTTCGGGCTGATCGGCGAACAGGAGGCCGACCTCGACCGCTATGTCACCAACAAGGCGCTCGACGGCCTGTTCCTCGTGATCGCCGAACAGGAACGCGCGATCCGCGCCAATCCCGCCAAAGCCGCGACCGACATCGCCAAGAAAGTGTTCGGCGCGCTGAAGTAGCGCCGGCGCGCTAGTGCGCCTGCTCCCAGTTGGGACCGACGCCGATGTCCACCACCAGCGGCACGCGCAATTGCGCGACGCCGGTCATCAGCGGCGGCAGCTCCGCGCGCACGCGCTCGACTTCGGCCTCGGGCACTTCCAGCACCAGTTCGTCGTGCACCTGCATGATCAACCGGGTACCCAGGCCTTCGCGGTCGATCCAGTCCTGCACGCGGATCATCGCCAGCTTGATGAGGTCGGCCGCCGTGCCCTGCATCGGCGCGTTGATCGCCGCGCGTTCCGCGCCCGCGCGCCGCGCGGCGTTGCCCGAGCGGATCTCCGGCAGCCACAGGCGGCGGCCGAAAACCGTTTCGACATAGCCCTGTTCGCGCGCCGTCTGGCGCGTCTGCTCCATGTAGCGCGCCACGCCCGGATAGCGGGCGAAGTAGCTGTCGATGTAGCTCTGCGCGGTGGCCCGTTCGATGCCGAGGTTCTGCGCCAGGCCGAAGGCCGACATGCCGTAGATCAGGCCGAAGTTGATCACCTTGGCGAAACGGCGCTCCTCCGGCGTCACCTCGTCGAGCTTGCGGCCGAAGACTTCCGCGGCGGTCGCGCGATGGATGTCGCGGCCTTCGGCGAAGGCGCGCACCAGTCCTTCGTCGCCGGAGTAGTGGGCCATGATGCGCAGCTCCACCTGCGAATAGTCGGCCGAGACAATGACGTGGCCGGGCGGGGCGACGAAAGCTTCTCGGATGCGGCGGCCTTCGGCGGTGCGCACGGGAATGTTCTGCAGGTTGGGGTCGTTGGACGCGAGCCGTCCCGTCACCGCCGTCGCCTGGCCGTAGTGGGTGTGCACGCGTCCGGTGCGCGGGTTGATCATGCGCGGCAGCTTGTCGGTGTAGGTGGACTTCAGCTTGGCAAGGGCGCGATATTCCAGCAGCGTCTTCGGCAGCGGATAGTCGAGCGCAAGCTTCTCCAGCACTTCCTCGTCGGTGGAAGGTGCGCCGCTCGGCGTCTTCTTCAAGACCGGCAGCTTGAGCGTGCCGAACAGGATGTCGCAGATCTGCTTGGGCGAGTTGAGGTTGAAGGGCTGACCCGCCTCGCGGTGCGCGCGCGCCTCCAGCGCCAGCATCTGCTGGCCCAGTTCGCGGCTTTGCGCCTCCAGTTGCGCCGCATCGACCAGCACGCCGTTGCGCTCCATGCGGAACAGCACCTCGCGCACGGGAATTTCGATGTCGCGGTAGACGCGGTGCAGCTTCTCGTCCGCGGCGATCTCGGCGTACATGACGCGATGCACGCGCAGCGCGAGATCCGCGTCCTCGGCGGAATAGTCGGCCGCGCGCCGCACTTCGACTTCCTCGAAGCCGATGCGCTGCGCGCCCTTGCCCGTCACTTCGTCGTAGGTGAGGACTGGCACGCCCAGATAGCGCTCGGCCAGCGAATCCAGGTCGTGGCGCAGATGGCTCTCCAGCACGTAATGCTCGAGCAGCGTGTCGTGCACCACACCGCGCAAGGTGATGCCGTGATTGGCCAGCACGTGCTGGTCGTATTTGAGGTTCTGGCCGACCTTCTTCTTGTCGGGATTCTCCAGCCACGGCCGCAAGAGCTCCAGCGCACGCGCGACGCCGAGCTGCGCCGGCGCGCCCGGATAGCGGTGGTCGATGGCCAGATAGGCGGCGTGGCCCGGCTCGATGCAGAAGGAGATGCCCACCAGCTCGGCGGTGTAGGGATCGAGCGAGGTGGTTTCGGTGTCGATGGAGACGAGCTCGGCGGCATCGAGCCTTTCCAGCCAGGGCGCGAGATCGGCTTCGGTCAGCAGCAGCTCGTAGTTGCGCGGAATGTCGCGCGGCGCGGACTCTGGCTGCGCCCCGGCAGCGTTGCCGCCCGTTTCGATCTCCTTCAGCCAGCTCTTGAAGCCGAAACGGCGGAACAGCTCCGCAAGCGCCGCGTTGTCGCGCGGGCGCGGCACCAGGTCGTCGAGCGTGAAGGGCAGCGGCACGTCGCAGCGCACCGTCACCAGTTCGCGTCCGCGCGGCAGCCAGTCGAGCGCGCGCCGCAGGTTCTCGCCGACCACCCCCTTGATGTTGGCGGCGTTGGCGATCACGCCATCGAGCGAACCGTATTCGGCGATCCATTTCGCCGCCGTCTTCGGGCCGCACTTGTCGACGCCGGGGATGTTGTCGACGGCATCGCCGACGAGCGTGAGGTAATCGACGATGCGTTCCGGCGGCACGCCGAACTTGGCCTGCACGCCGGCGACGTCGAGCGTCTCGTTGCTCATGGTGTTGACGAGCGTCACGTGCTCGTTCACCAGCTGCGCGAGATCCTTGTCGCCCGTCGAGACGATCGAGCGTATGCCGCGCTCAGCGGCCTGCTTCGTCAAGGTGCCGATGACGTCGTCCGCCTCCACGCCCTCGATGACGATGAGCGGCCAGCCCATCGCCTTGATCGCCTCGAACAGCGGCGGCACCTGCGCACTGAGTTCCTCGGGCATCGCCGCGCGGTTGGCTTTGTATTCGGCGTACAGTTCGTCGCGAAAGGTCTTGCCGCGCGGATCGAACACGCAGGCCAGGAAATCCGCCTTGTAGTCCGATAGCAGGCGTCGTAGCATGTTCAGCACGCCGTAGATCGCGCCGGTCGGCTCTCCCGCGGCATTACGCAAATCGGGCAGCGCATGGAATGCGCGATACAGATACGACGAGCCGTCGACCAGCAGCAGGAGTTTTTCCCCGGACATGGACCCCAAAATCAAACGCAACAAGTTGGACAAACTGCCGAAGACGGCATCGGCCCTGGCACGCGAATACTCTTCGCGCGAGGCGTGGCACCTGTTCGCGATTATGTCAGAGTTCGTCGAGGCGACCGAGCGCATGAACATGGTGCGCCCCGCCGTGAGCGTGTTCGGCAGCGCGCGCGTGCCCGAGTCGCATCCCTATTTCAAGCTCGCCGAGGAGATCTCGCGCAAGCTCTCCGATGCGGGCTTCACGGTCATCTCCGGCGGCGGGCCGGGCATCATGGAAGCGGCCAACCGCGGCGCCTTCTTCGGCGAATCGCCCTCCGTCGGCCTGAACATCCAGTTGCCCCACGAACAGATGGGCAACCTCTATCAGGACATCTCGCTCACCTTCCGCCACTTCTTCGCGCGCAAGTACACCTTCGTGCGTTTCGCCATCGCCTATGTGGTGATGCCGGGCGGCTTCGGCACTCTGGACGAGCTGACCGAGGCGCTCACGCTGGTGCAGACCGGCAAGGCGCTTAAAATGCCGATCATCCTGGTGCACGAACCGTTCTGGCGCGGATTGCTCGACTGGTTCCGCGAAACTCTCGTCGGCGAAGGCATGATCAGCCCGGAAGACATGGATCTGGTCCAGGTGATCGACAAACCCGAGGAAGTGGTCGAGGCGATCTTCAAGCATTACGAGCACCGGGGCACCATGCCCGCGGCAGGCGACCGCGGCAAATTCCTCAACCTCTGAGCGCGAGCGGTCGCGGACCGACAGGCGCGAGGCTCTGCTACACTCGCGGCATCGTCAGAGGTCGATCATGCGCCGCCTGTTCATCCTTTACGCCCTTGCCTTCGCCATGCCGGTCGCGGGCCAGCCCCAACCGCCCGAGCTCGAACCCGTACCGGAGCCGCCGCCCGCGGTGACGCTCGACGAAGAGGCGCTGGCCGAACGCGGCATCACCATCGAACCGGGCGAGCGGGCCGAGGAACTCGAACTGGCGGGCAAGCGGGTGATCCGGGTGACGCGTCCCAACGGCACGGTGTATTACCTCATCGTGCGGCAGGGCGTCAGCGCAGCCGCGC
>QGUL01000075.1 GCA_003242425.1 Pseudomonadota bacterium
AACTTGGGCCCATGTTTCAACATGGTGCCCTCGCCCACGTAGGCGCCGATGTTGACGTAGGAGGGCATCAGCACCACGTTCTTGGCGATGTAGGCGCCGCGCCGCGCCATGGCGGGCGGAACGACGCGGAAACCGCCGGCGGCGAAGTCCTCGGGCTGGTAGTTGGCGAACTTGCCCGGCACCTTGTCGTAGTAATTGGTCGACGCGCCCGGCATCAGCGCGTTGTCGTAGAGACGGAAAGAGAGCAGTACCGCCTTCTTGATCCACTGGTGGGTGTGCCACTGCCCGTCGATCTTCTCGGCGACGCGCAGTTCGCCGCGGTCGAGCTTGGCGAGGACTTCCTCCACGGCCTCGCGCACGGTGCGGTCGGCGGTTGTGGGGCTGATCTGGGCGCGGTTCTCCCAGGCTTGGTCGATGAGGCTTTGCAGCGTGTTCATAGCGGATAGATCGTCAGGGTTGAACGTAGGGATAGCGCGCGTCCGGGGCTTTAGCCCCGGCGCGGCGATGCCGGGCGGCCGCAATCAGAGCGACTGCGCATAGGCGTTCAGCCGCTTGAGGCCTTCGATGCATTCCTTGAGCGGCGCGACCAGGGCCACGCGGATGTAGTGCGCGCCCGGGTTGACGCCGTGCGCCTCACGGGCGAGGTAGCTGCCGGGCAGCACCGAGACATTGTAGGCTTCGTACAGTCCCTGCGCGAACCGGGCATCGTCGATGGGCGTACGGATCCACAGGTAGAAACCGCCCTCCGGCATTTCCGTTTCCAGGGGCTTGGCCACGAGTTCGCGCGCGGCGGCGAACTTCTCGCGATAGAGCCGGCGGTTCTCGACCACGTGCGTCTCGTCGCGCCAGGCGGCCTCGCTTGCCTCCTGCACCGAAGGGCTCATGGCGCTGCCGTGATAGGTGCGGTAGAGCAGGAACTGCCGCAGCAGTTTGGCGTCCCCCGCGACGAAGCCCGAACGCATGCCTGGCACGTTGGAGCGCTTCGACAGGCTGGAGAACACCAGCAGGCGCGGAAAGCCCGTGCGGCCCAGGCGGTTGGCTGCCTCCAGGCCGCCGAGCGGCGGCTTTTTCTCGTCCAGGTAGAGTTCCGAGTAGCACTCGTCGGACACGATCACGAAGCCGTAGCGGTCGGACAGCTCGAAGAGCTTGCGCCATTGCTCCATGCTCATGACCTTGCCGGTCGGATTGCTGGGCGAGCAGCAGTAAAGGAGCTGCACGCGCTGCCAGACCGATTCCGGCACCTCGCCGTAGTCGATCTCGAAGCCGTTCTCGCGGCAGGCGTTGACGTAATAGGGCGTGGCGCTAGCCAGCAGCGCCGCCCCCTCGTAAATCTGGTAGAAGGGGTTGGGGCACACGACCACGGGGTCGCGGCTGCGGTCGATCACGGTCTGGGCGATGGCGAACAGCGCCTCGCGCGAGCCGTTTACCGGCAGCACTTGGCTCAAGGCGTCGATCTTGGGCAGGTCATAGCGGATCTGCAGCCAGTCGGCGATGGCATGGCGCAGGCTCTCGGAGCCGGCCGTGGCCGGATAGGCCGACAGGCCGTCCAGGTTGTCGGCCAGCGTCTGCCGGATGAATTCCGGCGTCGGATGCTTGGGCTCGCCGATGGACAGATTGATGGGCGCGTACTTCGGATCGGGCCGGACGTCCGCGTACAGTTGGCGCAGCTTTTCGAAGGGGTAGGGCTGCAGCTTGCCGAGATCGGGATTCATATCGTCTAGCGGATGTTGGACTGGGCCTGGAAGCTGATCGCGGGAATGTCGATTTGCGGCACCCAGCCCGCCTTACGGTGTTCGGCGACCACGGTGGTGAAAATGCCGCCGCGCACGTAGAACTTCGCCGTCAGGCGCATGAAGCGCGGATCGAGCAGTTGCACCAGATCGCCCAGGATCTTGTTGGTGACCGCCTCGTGGAAGGTGCCCTGGTCGCGGTAGGACCAGATATAGAGCTTGAGGCTCTTCAACTCCACGCACCGCTGATCGGCGACATAGTCCAGATACAGCACCGCGAAATCCGGCTGCCCGGTCACGGGACACAGGCAGGTGAATTCCGGGATTTCCATATGAATCAGATAATCCCGTTCCGGCGCCGGGTTCGGGAAGTGCTGCAGGTCGGTACTGGGTTGGGTCGGCATTTCGGAAAATTGGGCTTAAGGCGGTTCGGAAGCGGGTGGTATTATACGGCCCGCTTTCCAACCGCCTTATTGTGAGAAGAGAAGCGGCAGAGGACAGCGCAGCCGGGACCGGGTCCACAGGTCTATGCGTACGACGAGAGGAGTGCGCCGTACGCGCAGCCGGCGACCGGCCGCGGACCGCCGGTAGCCCGGACTGTTTCCTTGCCCATCCACAGCTTCGTCGATCGTGCGTCTAACTCAACTAAAACTCGCCGGATTCAAATCCTTTGTCGACCCGACCACCATCCACGTCCCGGGCAAGCTGGTCGGGATCGTGGGGCCGAACGGCTGCGGCAAATCCAACATCATCGATGCCGTGCGCTGGGTGCTGGGCGAATCGAAGGCTTCCGCCCTGCGCGGCGAGTCGATGCAGGACGTCATTTTCAACGGCTCGACGCTGCGCAAGCCGGTGGCGCGCGCTAGCGTCGAGCTCGTGTTCGACAACAGCCTCGGCAAGGCAGCCGGCCAGTGGTCGCAGTACGCCGAGATTTCGGTCAAGCGCGTACTGACCCGCGACGGCGAATCCTCCTACTGGATCAACAACACCCAGGTCCGCCGCCGCGACGTGCAGGACATCTTCCTGGGTACCGGCGTGGGCCCGCGTGCATACGCCATCATCGAGCAGGGGATGATCTCCCGCGTGATCGAGGCCAAGCCCGAGGAGCTGCGCATCTTTCTGGAAGAGGCGGCGGGTGTTTCCAAATACAAGGAACGGCGGCGCGAGACCGAGCACCGGCTGGAGGATACGCGCGAGAACCTCGCCCGGGTCGAGGACATCCGCAGCGAGCTCGCCGGCCAGATCGAGAAGCTGACCCAGCAGGCCGAAGTTGCTAAGCAGTACAAGAACTACCAGGCCGAGGCGCGCGACAAGCAGAACCTGCTCTGGTATCTGCGCAAGCAGGACGCCGAAGCCGAGGCGCAGCGCCTGCAGCGCGAGATCGACCAGGCGGTCAACGCCCTCGAAGCCGAAACCGCGCGTCTGCGCGAAATCGAAGCGCGGCTGGAAGCGGTGCGTGCCGAGCACTATGCCGCCGCCGATGCCGTGGCCGCCGCGCAGGGCGAGTTCTACAGCGTCAACACCGAAGTCTCGCGCCTGGAAACCGAGATCCGCTACGTCAGCGAAAAGCGCCAGCGCCTGGAGGCGCAGGTCGCGCAGCTCGAACAGCAGATCGAACAGTGGCAGCGCCAGCGCGAAGAGCTGGGCGAAGCGCTCGGCATGTGGCGCAGCCGGCGCGAGCAGGCCGCCGAGCGCATCGCCCTGGCGCAGGCGCGCGTCGACGAAGAACAGGCGAGGCTGCCCGAGGCGGACGAAGCTTTCCGCGCCTCGCAGGCGAGTTTGAACGAGGCGCGCGACGCCATCGCGCGCGCCGAACAGGCCTTCCGGGTCGAGCAGACCCACCTCGAACACGTCGGCAAGACCATCCAGCAGCTGGAGGTGCGCGAGGAACGGCTCATCGCCGAGCGCGAGGGGCTGGTCGAGCCGGACCAGGCGCGCCTTGAGGAATTGCAGGAATCGATCGCGCTCGCCGAGGCGGAGCTTGCCGAATGCGGTGAACGCATCCGCGCGCTGCAGGAGGAGCTGCCGCAACTGGAGGCGGCCCGTGCCGAGGCCTTGCAGCGGCTGCAGGAACTGCAGCGCGAAGGCCATACCCTCGAAGGCCGGCTCAGCACCCTGCAGAAAATCCAGGCGCAGGTCGAACAGAACGGCAAGATCCAGGACTGGCTGGAGAAATACGACCTGCAGCACCTGCCCCGACTGTGGCAGAAGATCACGGTCGAACCGGGCTGGGAGGTGGCCGTCGAGTCGATCCTGCGCGAGCGGCTGCACGCGCTCGAACTGTCCGATCCCGACGTGCTGCAGCGGCTGCTCGAGGATGCGCCGCAGGCCAAGCTCAGCGTCTACGGCCGCGAAATCGGCGCGGCGCCTGCACAGCCCTACAACGAATTCCAGCCGCTCTCGGCCCTGGTGCGCTGCAACGACGAGGCCGTACGCGCCGTGGTGGAGGACTGGCTGCACGGCTGCTACGCGGTCGAAGGCGTGCCGCGCCTGATGACGCGCCTTGCGCTGCCGCCCGGCACGGTGCTGGTGAACCGCGAAGGCCACCAGTTCACGCGCTACGCCGTGGCGTTCCACGGCCCGGACACCGGCGACGCGGGCATCCTGGCGCGTCAGCGCGAGATCGAAGGTCTGACGGAGGAAGTCGCCCGCAGCGCGCAGCGCATCGAAGAGGCGCGGCGTGCGCAGGAGGAAGCCGAGCGCGCCCTTGCCGAGCGGCGCGCCCGGCTCGCCGAGCTGCAATCGCGCGAAGCCGGACACAACCGCGAACGCCACGCGTTGCAGATGGAACTGCTCAAGCTCACCGAGGGCGTGACGCGGGTGCGCGAGCGTCGCGCGCAGATCGATCAGGAGCTGGAGGAACTGCGCGCGCAGAAGGAGGCCGAGCAGGAGCAGCAGGCCCAGGCCGAAGCGAATCTCGAACGCCACCAGGCCGAGATCGACGAGCTCTACATGCGCTACGAAAGCGTGAAGGCGGCCTACGACGCGGCCGGTCAGGCGCTGGAGCGGCAGCGCCAGGCGGTGCAGGCGGCCGAGCGCGAACTGCAGGAAGCGCATTTCGCCGAGCGCGAATGCGCCGGCAAGGTGGCCGAGATCGAGCGTTCGATCGAGAATCTCGCCGAGCAGATCGAACGCGCCCGGGAAGGCCGCGAGGCCGCGCAGGCCGAATTGCAGGACGTGCGCGACGAGGGCCTGCGCGAGCAGCTGCAGGCAATCCTCGAACAGCGCAGCGAACGCGAACAGCGCCTCGCCGAAGCGCGCGACCGTCAGGAGGAACTGACCCAGGCACTGCGTGAAGCCGACGAGGAGCGTCTCGCCTGCGAACAGAACCTGCAGCCGCTGCGCGACCGCATCGGCGAGCTGCGGCTGAAGGAACAGGCCGCGCGCCTCAACTACGATCAGTACGCCGAGCAGCTTGCGGCGGCCAATGCCGACGAAGCGCTGCTCGCGCAAATGGCGGAACAGAACAAGCAGCGCCCCAACGCGCTGCAGGCCGAGATCAACCGCCTCAACCAGTTGATGAGCGATCTGGGCGCCATCAACATGGCGGCGCTGGAGGAACTGGCCGCGGCCACCGAGCGCAAGGCCTTCCTCGATTCCCAGGCCGAGGACCTCACCCAGGCGCTCGAGACGCTGGAAAACGCCATCCGCCGCATCGACCGCGAGACACGCGAGAAGCTGCAGCAGACCTTCGACGAGGTGAACGGCCATTTCAGCCGCATGTTCCCGGCCCTGTTCGGCGGCGGCGAGGCGAAACTGGTGATGACCGGCGACGAGATTCTCGACGCCGGCATCGAGGTCCATGCCCATCCGCCGGGCAAGCGTAATTCGAGCATTCATCTGTTGTCCGGCGGCGAAAAGGCGCTCACGGCGATCGCGCTGGTGTTCTCGCTGTTCCAGTTGAACCCGGCGCCGTTCTGTCTGCTCGACGAGGTGGACGCGCCGCTCGACGACACCAACACCGAGCGTTTCTGCGACCTGGTGCGCAAGATGTCGGAGCACACCCAGTTCCTGTTCATCAGCCACAACAAGATCACCATGGAGATGGCCGAGCAGCTCATCGGCGTCACCATGCAGGAGCAGGGCGTCTCGCGCGTCGTGGCGGTGGATATCGAAGAAGCGATGCGTATGAAGGATTCGGTGGCGGCGTGAGCCCGCGTCGTCGCGACTGAACGGGGAAGTCACGCATGAGCGACTTGCAGCTCGGCCTCTTGATCATCGGCGCGCTGGTCGTGCTGGCGGTCGTCGTTTACAACAAATGGCAGGAGCACCGGCTGCGCCGCAAGACCGAGAGTGCGTTCTCTTCCATGGTGCGCGAGGACGTGCTGCTGGGCGGCGGCAGCACGCAAGACGAGGGCGCGGCCGACCCGACCTTCGCCCCGGCGGAAGCGGCGGCGGTGCGGGTCGAACACATCGTGGGAGACCTCGAAGCGCCGGCGGACGCCGATCCCGAACCGGTTGCGGCGCCTGCGCCGGACGCCGGCGCGGAGGCCGCGCTGCCGTATGCCGAACTCAACGAGGCGCTGGACTGCATCGTCACCTTCGACTGTCCCACGCCGGTAAACGGCGCCTGGCTCGCCGCGCGGGCCGAGCCGCTGTTCGATCTGGACGTGGCGAGGCTGATGCACTGGGAGGGCTATGACGAAGTCGCGCAGAGCTGGGGCGCGGTGCGGCCCGAACAGGACTATTCGGTCGTGCGCGCCGGTCTGCAGCTGGCGACCCATGCCGGGCCCATTCCGCAATACCAGCTCGAATCCTTCGCTTCCGCGACCGTGGAACTGGCGCTTCAGCTTTCGGCCGACGTGAACGTCATCGATACCGAGTCGGTCTATCAGCAGGCCGTCAAGCTGGAACACTTCCTGAACGAATTCGACGTGCAGGTGGGACTGTCGGTGGTCACCGACGGCGGCCGCGGCATTCCGGGCACCAAGATCCGCGGCGTGGCCGAGAGCGCGGGCTTCGAGCTCCGCAAGGACGGGCGCTACCATCGCTACGACGAATCGGGCGTCGAGCTCTACACCCTCGCCAACATGGAGCCGATGCCCTTCCATCTGGACACCCTGCGCACGCTCACCACGCGCGGCGTGACGCTGCTGCTCAACGTGCCGCGCGCGCCCGGCGTGCCGGCGACTTTCCGCAGCTACATCCAGTTCGCGCGCCAGCTCGCCGAAGCGCTCGACGGCACCATCGTGGACGACAACCGGCAGCCGATCGGCGAGCGCGCCATCGAACAGGTCGGCGCGCAACTGTCCGCCATCCATGAGGCCATGGCCGCGGCCGGCATCCCGGCGGGAAGCCCCGCGGCGCGGCGCCTGTTTGCCGCATGAGCGACACCGTACCGGCCGAGGTCCGCGCGCGGGTCGAAAGCCTGCGCCGCGAGATCGAGGAACACAACTACCGCTACTACGTCCTCGACGCGCCCACCATCAGCGACGCCGAGTGGGATGCGCTGTTCCGCGAGCTGCAGCAGCTCGAGGAACGCTATCCCGAGCTCGTCACGCCCGATTCGCCCACGCAGCGCGTCGGCGCCGCGCCGCTTGCCGCCTTCGCCTCCGTCAAGCACGTCGTGCCGATGCTCTCGCTCAATAACGCCTTCAGCGAGGAGGACATCGAGGCCTTCGACCGGCGCGTGCGCGAGGCGCTGGGCGTGGATACTGTCGCCTACTACTGCGAACCCAAGTTCGACGGCCTGGCGATCAGCCTGCGCTACGAGCACGGCCGCCTGGTAGAGGGCGCCACGCGCGGTGACGGTTACACCGGCGAGGACGTCACG
>QGUL01000442.1 GCA_003242425.1 Pseudomonadota bacterium
GGGGTTGTCGTTGTAGATCCCCCGCTTTGCCGGGCACGGGGCCCACGCTAGCGCGGCCGTTCGCGTCACCCGCGGCGGACCATTGCGCGGCGCCGTTGCCCACCGCGCGGCCCAGGTCGCGCGGCTCGGCGAGCGACAGCAGCGCGGCGATGTGGTGCATGGCATAGGCCGCGCCCAGGAAGCCGTCGAGCGCCTCGAAGCGCGAGGCGAAGGCGCGTTCCAGCACGTGCTCCCGCAACTGCCACCATACCGCGGTGGTGTGCATTTCGTAGTCGGGCAGATGCACGTTGCCGTAGCCGACGTTCTCGTGGGTGTAGTAGCGGATCTTCTTGTAGCCGGCCACGCGGCGCAGCACGTGCACTTCGCCGTGCGCGCACTTGGCGCCGTCGCGTTCGTTCGCTTCGAATTCGTCCAGCGGCTTCAGCTTGGTGTAGTCGATGGCGTCGGTGTAGTAGTCGGCGTTGGTCTTGCGCACATAGGCTTTGCGGCCGACCCAGTCGAGCTTCTCCACCTGCCAGGGCGAAGCCTGCACCATGTAGATCGCGCCTTCGTAGAGGGTCATGGCGGCGCTCGAATAATCGACTTCGGCGATGACGTTCTTCCTGCCGTCGGTGATGTCGATCACGGTGAAATTGCCTTCGGCGATCGAGCGCAGGCTCACGCTGTTGGCCGGATAGCCGTCGGCGATCCAGTGCCAGGTGTCGCCCTCGCGGTGCAGCAGGCCCTGTTCCTCCAGATAGGCGAGCAGGATTTCCAGATTCTCCTTGCCGAAGCGTTCGCCGCGCCGGAACGGCAGTTCGAAGGCGGCGCAGCGCACGTGATCCATGAGGATCAGCAACTGGTCGGGATCGACGCGCGCGTGCTCGGGCGAGGCTTCGAAGAAGAACTCCGGATGGCGCGCGAGGTACTGGTCGAGCGGGTCGCTGTTGCACACCAGCACGCCGAGCGCGGCGCGTTGCCTGCGTCCGGCGCGGCCGAAGCGCTGCAATGATGCGGCGATGCTGCCCGGGTACCCGTTCAGCACGCAGACGTCCAGGCTGCCGATGTCCACGCCGAGCTCCAGCGCCGAGGTCGAGACCACGGCGTCGAGTTGTCCGGCGCGCAGCTTTGTCTCCTTGTCCCGACGTTCGCTGGGCAGATAGCCGCCGCGGTAGGCGGTGATGCGCGCGGGCTTGCGCGGATCGCGGTCGAAGACATCCTTGAGGTATTTGGTCAGCACCTCGACTTCCAGTCGCGAATTGGCGAAGACGATGGTCTTCAAGCCCATGCGCAGCGCCAGCCGCGCGATGCGCGTGGACTGCGAGCGTGCCGAAGCGCGGATGCCGAGGTCCGGATTGAGCACCGGCGGGTTCCACAGCAGCAGATGCTTTTCGCCTTGCGGCGCGCCGGACCGGTCGACGAGTTCGACCGGACGGCCGACGAGCGTGCCGGCGAGCTCGCGGGGATTGGCGATGGTGGCGGAGCAGAGGATGAAGGTCGGCTCGGTGCCGTAGAAGCGGCAGATGCGCAGCAGGCGCCGGATCAGGTTGGCGACGTGCGCGCCGAACACGCCGCGGTAGGTATGCAATTCATCTATGACCACATAACGAAGATTTTCGAAGAACTGCGCCCACTTGGCGTGATGCGGCAGGACGGCCTGGTGCAGCATGTCCGGATTGGAGACCACGACATCCCCGTGCACCCGCACCGCCTTGCGGGCGTCGGCGGGCGTGTCGCCGTCGAAAGTATAGGCGCGCACGCCGAGCCGGCCGGCGCGGTTGAGCTCGAGCAGTTCGGCGACCTGATCCTGGGCCAGCGCCTTGGTGGGGAAGAGGTACAAGGCCTTGGCTTTGCCCGACAAAACGGCCTGCAGGACCGGCAGGTTGTAGCACAGCGTCTTGCCGGAGGCGGTGGGCGTCACGACGACGACGTCGCGCCCCGCCTGCACGTGTTCCCACGCTTCGCGCTGGTGGCTGTAGAGCCGGGTGATGCCGCGCGCGGCGAGGGCGGCGCGCAGCCGGGCGTCCAGTTCCTCGGGAAAGTCCGCGTAG
>QGUL01000076.1 GCA_003242425.1 Pseudomonadota bacterium
CCTCCGGCCAGCGGGTAAAGCCTTTCCCCCTTTTTCTTCCGATGTTTCCCCCTTCGCCCAGCTGGCTCAGCTTGCGCGGCGGCGCGGCTTCCGGTACGAGCTGTTTGCCCACCACTGCGCAGATGTCCAGGCCCACCGTATCGGCCAGCGTGATCGGCCCCATCGGCATGCCGAACTGTTCCGCGGCCTTGTCGACGGTTTCTGGCGCAAGGCCCTCGTCCACCATGCGGAAGGCGTTGAGCATGTAGGGCATCAGCACGCGGTTGACGAGGAAGCCCGCGGTGTCCTTCGTCGGCAGCGGCAGCTTGTCGATCTGACGCACGAAAGCGAGCGCGCGCCGCGCCCACTCGGGATCGGTGCCGGTGCCCGAGACCACTTCCACCAGCATCATCTGCGGCACCGGATTGAAGAAATGCAGGCCGACGAGCCGCGAAGGATCGCGCATCTGCGCGCCGATGTCGGCGAGCTTGAGGCTGGAGGTGTTGGTCGCGAGGATGGCGCCGGGCTTCGCCTGCGCCTCGATGCGCGCGAACAGCTCCTGCTTCACCTGCAGGTTTTCCACCACCGCTTCGATGACGACGTCGGCGCGGCGAATGCCGTCGCCCGCGAGATCGGGGATGAGACGGTCCATCGCATCGCGCGCGCGCAAGCGGTCGCGGATGCGTTTCCTGAAGAGCTCCGCAGCGCGTTTCATCGCCGGCCCGAGGCGTTCGGGCGCGGTGTCCTGCAGCGTCACGGTGAGGCCGCGCAGCGCGCAGACCGCGGCGATATCGCCGCCCATCGTGCCGGCGCCGATGACATGCACGTGCTTCGCCTCGAAGCCGATGCCCTTGCCGAGCGATTTCAGCCGCTCCTGCAAATGGAACACGCGGATGAGGTTCTTCGTCGTCGGATGCTGGACCAGATAGGCGATCGAGGCCGGGTCGTGCGGCGGCGGCGCGAAGGGATCGCCGTCGTACTTCTGCCACAGCTCGAGGATCGCGTAGGGCGCGGGATAGTGTTCGCGCCGCGCCTTGCGTTCCAGTTGCTTGAGCGCGAAGCGCGCCGCGACGTTGCGCAGCGGCCCGTCGAGCAGACGCTGGACGAGCGGTAATTCACGCGGCGGATTGCCACGCAACAGCATTACGCGCGCGCTGTTCTCCATCACCCGGGGCGGCACGCTGGCATCGACGAGCCCGATCTGTTTGGCGCGGCGCGCATCGACGGCGCGGCCGGTGAGCATCATGTCGAGGCCCGCCGTCGGACCGACCACACCGGTGAGGCGTTTCACGCCGCCCCAGCCGGGCAGGATGCCGAGCATCACTTCGGGCAGCGCGAAACGCGTGGAGGGATCGTCGACCGCGATGCGGTAGCGGCAGGCGAGCGCCAGTTCCAGGCCGCCGCCCATGCAGAAACCGCGCACCAGCGCAAGCGTGGGAAAGCGCACCGCGGCGAGCTTGTTGAACAGATCCCAGCCGCGCCGCATCAACGCGACCGCGACTTCCGGCTTGTCGATGTCGTCGAATTCGTTGATGTCCGCGCCGGCGATGAAGCCTTTCTCCTTGCCGGAGCGGATGATGAGACCGCGCGGATTGCGGGCGATGAAGCCGTCGAGGATGGATTCGAACTCGTCCAGCACCTCGCGGCTCAGCGTGTTGGTCGAGCTGCCCGCCTTGTCGAGCGTGAGCCACACCAGACCGTCGCGGTCGGTCTCCATGCGCCAGTGCCGGTAGCTCGCCTCGCTGCCGGCAGCCGGCGGTATCAGGGTGTTTTCCTCATTCATGTTCTCGTCCCCCTCAAAGCGCCTCGATCAGCATGGCGCCGCCCTGGCCGCCGCCGATGCAGATCGCGGCCATGCCGCGCCGACCGCCCGTGCGCCTGAGCACGTGCAGCAGGTGCAGCACGATGCGCGCGCCCGAGGCGCCGACCGGGTGGCCGAGCGCGATGGCGCCGCCGTCGATGTTGAGCTTGTCCATATCCAGTTCGCCGAGCGCGCCCTCGAGGCCCAGCTCTTCGCGGCAGTAGCGCTCGTCCTTCCAGGCTTCGATGCAGGCCAGCACCTGCGCGGCGAAGGCCTCGTTGATCTCCCAGGCGTCGATATCTTCGAGTCCGAGGCCGTTCGCCTCGAGCAGCGGCGTTGCGGCGTGCACCGGACCGAGCCCCATGTGCGCGGGATCGAGCGCCGCCCAGTGCGTATCGACGATGCGGCCGATGGGCGTGAGCCCGTATTGATCGAGCGCCTCCTCGGTGGCGAGGATCATCCATACCGCGCCGTCGGTGATCTGCGAGCTGTTGCCCGCCGTCACCGTACCGTAGTGCTTGTCGAAGAAGGGCTGCAGCTTGGCGAGATTCTCGACGGTCGAATCGGCGCGCACGCCGTCGTCGCGGGTGTAGACGTTGCCGCGCTCGTCGTACATCGGCACGATCTCCTGCAACCAGCCGTTTTCCTGCGCCTGCAGGACGCGCTGATGGCTGCGCGCGGCGAACGCGTCCTGCGCCGTGCGGCCGATGCCGAAGCGGTAGGCGAGGTTCTCCGCCGTCTGGCCCATGATGAGACCGACGTTGGGGTCGGTGAGGCCCTTCACGATGCCGATCACCGGCGCGAGATATTGCGGCCGGAACCTGGGCAGCAGCGCGAGCTTCTGGCCGATGGTTTTCGCGGTGTAGAAGTTGGAGAGCCACATCACCATGCCCTCGGAGAACAGCAGCGGTGCGCGCGAGAGCGCATCGACGCCGCCCGCGAGCACGAGCTGCGAACGGCCGGCGTTCATGTTGGCGATGGCGGCATCCAGCGCCTGCATGCCCGAGGCGCAGTTGCGCATGACGGCCCAGGCCGGTACCCGGCGGCCGCAGCCCATGCGCAGCGCGGCGACGCGCGCGATGTTCATCTCGTCCGGCGCCGGCACCGCGCAGCCCAGGATCACTTCGTCGAGCTCGTGGGGCTCGAAAGGCTGCCGCAACAACAGGGCGCGCCCGGCGATCGTGGCGAGGTCGGCGGCGGAAAAGGGCCCCGGACGGTTCCTCGACTTGAGGAAGGGCGTGCGTGCGCCGTCGACGATGTAAATCGCTTTGCTCATGGTCCCCTCTTCTCAGGCGACCGCGCGTGCGGTCTTGGGTCGCGTGCTTTCGCCAAGCGACAGGTCGGGCGGGAAGTCGTCCACCCGGATGACTTCATTGCGCAGCACGATGGCCTGTTCGAGCTGCGCGAGTTCCTCGGCGCTGATGATGCCGGCCTGCAGGGCGGCCTGCAGCGTTTCCGCCTGCGTGAAGCTGCGGATGCGGCCGGCCTTCACGGCGGCGCGGATCTTGGCTTCGATCGGCTCGGCGGCGATGACGGCATGCAGCGCGCGTTCCAGCGTGCTGATGATGTCCTCTTCGCGCGGGATGTACATGTCGGCGGTGAGCCGGTCGCGCGTGGGCGAAGGCTCGATCAGCAGCTTCGCCACTTCGTGGCCGAGCTTGTCCGACGGCACCACGTAGGGCCGGCCGAGCGGGAACACGAACCAGCGCAGGATGCGCGCCGCTGCGCGGTTGGGATAGTTTGACATCACGCCTTCGAAGGCATTCTGAGCCTTGAACATGGCATCCCAGATCGCCCAGTCGAGCAGCGGCTTGTCTTCCTTCGGCCGGCCGTCGTCCTCGTAGCGCTTCAGCGTCGCCGAGCACAGATAGAGCAGCGACAGGATGTCGCCGAGCCGCGCCGACAGTTTCTCGCGCCGTTTCAGCGCGCCGCCCATGACGAGCATGGAGACGTCGGCGACGAAGGCGAAGGCGGCCGAAAAGCGCGTGAGCTGCTGCAAGTAGCGCCGGTTCTCCGGCGCGACGTTGTCGGGTACGCGCACGAAATGCGAGCCGGTGAGGGCCATGAAGAACGAACGCAGGCCGTTAAAGAGCGCGAACTTCACGTGACGCCAGAACACGCGGTCGAATTCGCGCGAGGCGCGGGCGTGGTCGGCCTCGCGCGCGGCCATCATTTCCTTCAGCACGTAAGGATGGCAGCGGATCGCGCCCTGGCCGAAGATGATCAGGCTGCGGGTGAGGATGTTCGCGCCTTCCACGGTGATGGACACGGGAATCTGCTGGTAGGCGCGGCCCATGAAATTGTTGGGGCCGAGGCAGATGCCTTTGCCGCCCTGGATGTCCATGGCGTCGTTGATGATCTGCCGTGTACGCTCGGTGGCGTGGTATTTGACGATGCCGGAAATCACTGAGGGCTTCTCGCCCATATCGATGGCGCCGGCGGTCATGCGGCGTGCAGCATCGATCATGTAGAGGTTGCCGCCCATGCGCGCGAGCGGCTCCTCGATGCCTTCGAACCTGCCGATGGGCAGATTGAACTGCTGGCGGATGCGGGCGTAAGCGCCGGTGCCGCGCACCGCGAGCTTGGCCATGCCGGTGTTGGAGGAGGGCAGCGAAATGGAACGGCCCGCGGCGAGGCACTCCATCAGCATGCGCCAGCCCTGGCCGGCCATCTTCGGGCCGCCGATGATCCAGTCGAGCGGCATGAAAACGTCCTTGCCCCAGTTCGGGCCGTTCATGAACACCGCATTGAGCGGGAAGTGGCGGCGGCCGATGTGCACGCCCGGCGTATTGGTCGGCACGAGCGCGCAGGTGATGCCCAGGTCCTCCTTGTCGCCGAGCAGGTGGTCGGGATCGTAGAGGCGGAAGGCGAGCCCCAGCAGCGTGGCGACCGGCCCCAGCGTGATGTAACGCTTCTCCCAGGTCACGCGCATACCCAGCACTTCCCGCCCGTTCCACATACCCTTGCAGACGATGCCGTAGTCGGGAATCGAGGCGGCATCCGAACCGGCGTGCGGACTCGTGAGCGCGAAGCAGGGGATTTCCTCGCCCGTGGCGAGGCGCGGCAGGTAATGGCGTTTCTGCTCCTCGGTGCCGTAATGCAGCAGCAGCTCGGCCGGACCGAGCGAGTTCGGCACCATCACCGTCACCGCGGCGGCGCTGCAGCGCGTCGACAGCTTGGTGATGACCTGCGAGTGCATGTAGGCGGAGAAGCCCAGTCCGCCGTACTCCTTCGGGATGATCATGCCGAAGAAGCGCTTCTCCTTGATGTACTGCCATGCCTCGGGCGGCAGATCGTTGATGGCGTAGGTGTCCCAGTCCCTGCAGAGCCGGCAGAGCTCCTCGACCTCGTTGTCGAGAAAGCTTTGTTCCTCCGGCGTGAGCGTGGGCTTGGGGTAGGCGAGCAGTTTCGCCCAGTCCGGCCTGCCGGAGAACAGCTCACCGTCCCACCACACCGTGCCGGCATGGATGGCATCGGCCTCGGTGTCCGACATCGGCGGCATCACCTTGCGGAACATCGCCAGGATGCGGTCGCTCAGCAACGGCCGCCGGATCGCCGGCACGCCGAGCACGAGGCATCCGGCGAGAACGAGGGCGAGCAGTACATAAAGAACCATCATCGGGACTCCTCCGGGGATGCGGCGCGGTGCGGCGTGGTGCGGGACTCGTCGTCGAGCAGCGGCGCAGGCGCTTGCAGGCCGGCGAGCAGGAAGGGCGTCAGCCGGCGCAGAAGCAGCTCGTCGTCGCGCTCGGCCTCGGGCTGGATGGCGGCGATGAGCCTCCAGGCGTCGGCGCCGGCCAGCGTGTAGGCCAGCGCCCCCATCATGAAATGCAGCCGCCAGGACAGTTCCTGGCGCGAGAGCTGCGGCAGCGCCTCGGCGAAGGCATCCTTGAAGCGCGCGATGGCCGGAGCGTAGCGCTCGGCCAGCAGTTTGCGCAGCACCGGCGAGGGGTCGACGTAGGCGCGGCCGAGCAGGCGCAGGAAGTCGCAGTGCGGACTGGCCTCGCGCGCCAGCGCCAGCGCTGGCTTGAACAGCGCGGCAAGGAGCTGCTCGCAGGACAGGGGCGCCTGGCCCGCCGCCTGGTATTCGTCCAGCAGCGCGAGCCGAGCGGCGTGCAGGGGATCGAGCCGGCGCGCCAGCATGGCCTCGAACAGCGCGTCCTTGCTGCCGAAGTGGTAGTTCACCGCGCCGAGATTGACGCCGGCCGCTGCGGTGATGAGCCGCAGCGACGTGCCGTCGAAGCCGTGCTCCAGGAACAGACGTTCGGTGGCCTGGAGGATGCGCTCGCGCGTGCGCTCGGCGTTGGTGGCGGATTTGGGCGGCATATAAAGCACAGAGCGCGCCCCCAAACGAAAGTTTCAAACGAATGTTTGAAAAGCATACGGCCGGTCTGTGGGGTGTCAAGGCGGGGTAGCGCGGGCTTTGGGCAAAAGCCTTGTCGCGGGCGCGTGACATCGTGGCCGCAGGCCCGCCGCCGCCCGGCGGATTCGGGCGCAAGCAGCGGAGTGTGCGGCCGGGCCGGTGCCGCTAGACTGCAGCCATGGTCTCATCCGTCAAACACGTCACAGGCAAGGCGGCCCGCGCCGCCGCGGTTCTGCAAGATCCCCGCTGGGCTGCGGTGCTCGCGCGCGATCCGGCGGCCGACGGGCGTTTCTACTACTCGGTCGACAGCACCGGGGTGTACTGCCGGCCCTCCTGCGGGGCGCGCCGGCCGCGGCCGGAGCACGTGCGTTTTCACGAGAGTTGCGAGGCGGCCGAGCGCGCGGGTTTCCGTCCCTGCAGGCGCTGCAAGCCGCGCCTCGCATCGGCGCAAACGGAAGCGGCCGCGCGTGTCGTGGCGGCCTGCCGCCTCATCGAGCGGTCGGACACCCTGCCCCACCTGGCGGCACTCGCGGCGCAGGCGGGCTTGAGCCCCGCGTACTTTCATCGCCTGTTCAAGGCGCACACCGGTCTCACGCCGCGCGAATATGCGCGTGCCTGTCGTGCCGCGCGCGTGCGCGAGGCGCTGGCCGACGGCGCAAGCGTCACCGAGGCATTCCATGCGGCGGGTTACGGTTCATCCGGCCGCTTCTACGAGGCGGCGCGCGAGGTGCTGGGCATGGAACCGCGCGTCTACCGCGCCGGCGGGAGGAACGAACGCATCCGTTTCGCCATCGGCGAGTGCAGCCTCGGCTCGATCCTGGTCGCGCAAAGCGAACGTGGCATCTGCGCCATCTCGCTCGGCGACGATCCTGAACAGCTGCTGCGCGATTTCCAGCGCCGCTTCGCGCGCGCCGAGCTGATCGGCGGCGATGCGGAATTCGAACGGCTGGTCGCGCGCGTGGTGGCATTCGTCGAGGCGCCGCGAACCGGCCTCGACCTGCCGCTCGACATCCGCGGCACGGCCTTCCAGCAGCGCGTGTGGCAGGCGCTGCGCGCCGTTCCGCCGGGCACGACCGTCAGCTATGCGGAACTGGCGCGCCGCATCGGCATGCCGCGGGCGGTGCGGGCCGTGGGGGCGGCCTGCGGCGCCAACCCCATCGCCGTGGCCATTCCCTGCCATCGCGTGGTGCGCACCGACGGCGAGCTGAACGTCTACCGCTGGGGCATTGCCCGCAAGCGCGCGCTGTTGGAACGCGAAGCGGCGGGCGACACGCACGGCGACTGGTCCTTTTGGGGCGGGTCCGCCAG
>QGUL01000077.1 GCA_003242425.1 Pseudomonadota bacterium
ATCACCAGGGTATCGCCTCCCTGCGGCCGGTGGACGGCGATCCGGCACATGTTCGCCGCGCGCACCGAGCGGGTATCCGGATGGCGTCCCGGCGGGAGCACGTCGACGAAGGGCTCGTGGCGGTAACGGTCCTCGTACAGCTTCTGGAAATCCGCGTCCTTGGTGATGCGGGCGTACAAGGTGGCGTGGATGCCCCGAATCATGGGCGTCAGATGCGGCACGAACGTCAGCCCCACCGGCCGCCCCGCCGCTTGCGAAAGCCCCTGCCGGATCTCGGGCAGGTGGCGGTGGCCGGCGACGCCGTAGGCGGAGAAATTGTCGCCGGCCTCGGCATACAGGATGTGCGTTTCCGCCTTGCGTCCGGCGCCGGAAACGCCCGATTTGGTGTCGGCGATGAGGTGGTCCAGATCGACGACCCCCGCCTCCACCAGCGGCAGAAAGCCCAGCTGCGTCGCCGTCGGATAGCAGCCCGGGTTGGCGACCAGGCGCGCCTGCCTGATCCGGTCGCGGTTCACCTCGGGCAGACCGTAGACGGCTTCCGCCACCAGGTCGGGCGCGGCATGCTGCATCTTGTACCACTTCTCCCACTCCGCGACGTCGCGGATGCGGAAGTCCGCGGCGAGGTCGATCACCCGCACCCCGGCGTCGAGCAGGCTCCGCGCTTCCTGCATCGCGACCCCGTTCGGCGTGGCGAAAAACACCACGTCGCAGCGTTCGAGCCCCGCAGCCGCCGGTTCGGCGAAAGCCAGGTCCACCCGGCCGCGCAAGGACGGAAACATGTCCGCGACCGGCATGCCGGCCTCCTTGCGCGAAGTGATCGCCGCGAGCTCCACCTCCGGGTGCTGCGCCAGCAGCCTGAGCAACTCCACGCCCGTGTAACCGGTGCCGCCTACGATGCCTACCTTGATCATTTCCCAGCTACTCCACGTCCCGACTGTCGGATCGCCCGCGTAGACAAAAAAGCCGCCTCGAGGGCGGCTTTTTTAGTCAGTACCAAAGCGCGCTTAACGCTTCGAGAACTGCTTGGCGCGCCGCGCCTTGTGGAGGCCGACCTTCTTGCGCTCCACTTCGCGGGCGTCGCGCGTCACGAATCCGGCTTTGCGCAACACCGGCTTCAGGTTCGGATCATATTCGATCAGCGCACGGGTGATCCCGTGGCGCACCGCACCGGCCTGACCGGCTTCGCCGCCGCCGTCCACGTTGACCTTGATGTCGAAGTTGCTCAGCGCATCGATCAACCGCAGCGGCTGGCGCACCACCATACGACCCGTTTCACGGCCGAAATACTCGTCGACCGGCTTGCCGTTGACGATGAACTGGCCAGAGCCGGGCTTGAGGAATACCCGCGCCACCGCGCTCTTGCGGCGGCCGGTGCCGTAGTAGTACTCGCCGACCATTAGTTCAACTCCAGGGGTTTAGGCTGCTGCGCGGCGTGAGGATGCGCATCGTCCGCGTAGATTTTGAGTTTCTTCGCCATGGCGTAACCGAGCGGCCCCTTCGGCAGCATGCCCTTGACGGCCAGCTCCAGCACCCGGGCCGGATGCTTGGCATGCAGCTTTTCGAAAGTTGTCTCGTAAATACCGCCGGGATAGCCGGAATGGCGGTAATACTTCTTCTGCCGGGCCTTGTCGCCGGTCACGCGCAGTTTCGCCGCGTTGACCACGACGATGTAGTCGCCGGTATCGACGTGGGGCGTGTACTCGGGCTTGTGCTTGCCGCGCAGACGCGCTGCAATCTGGCTGGCAAGCCGGCCGAGCACCTTGTCGGTCGCGTCGACGACGAACCAGTCGCGGCGCACTTCATGCGGCTTGGCGGAGAACGTCTTCATGATTCGGATTTTTGAGTTGGTACTGCGCAGAGAAGCGCGGGATTCTAAGCTCCCCCTTCTCCCCTGTCAAACCGCTGGCGGACAAAAAAAGGACGCAGCCCCGAAGGGCTGCGTCTAAATCCACCAAAGAGGAGGAGGAGGTGGAGGAGACAACCGGACGGCCGCCCTGAGGAGGAGGAGGAGGAGGGGGAGGCGACCGCCCGATACGGGGCGTATTGTCCGCCAAGCTTTTGTGCAGCGCAAAGAAAATTTGTGCATGGCAGCATAAGTAAAGTCACTACCTCCGCCTGATGGCTGGCAATGGCCGCCGCCCGCATACAATCGCCGCTTTTTTCGAGGTTCTTGCCATGGAATGCACCGTCAAATGGGTCGATGGGATGAGTTTCGTTGCCGAGACAGGCAGCGGCCACGTGTTGAACATGGATGGCGCGCCGGAGGGCGGCGGGCGCAACCTGGCCCCCCGCCCCATGGAAACCCTGCTCGCCGGCGCCGGCGGCTGCACCGCCTACGACGTGGTCCTCATCCTCAAGCGCAGCGGCCAGGACGTGCGGGGATGCCAAATCCGCATGCAGGCCGAGCGCGCGGAAACCGACCCCAAGGTTTTCACCAAAATCCATCTGCACTACATCGTCCGCGGCCGTAATCTGCGCCCGGCGCTGGTGGAAAGTGCGATCAAACTCTCGCACACCAAGTATTGCTCCGCCACGGCGATGCTCGCCCGCACAGCCGAAATCACCCACGACTACGAGCTGGTCGACGATTTGCTATAGGAAATCTGCAACGCTCAACAAGCCGGGTACGGCTTGCTTCGTTGGCTGCGGCCGCGGCGCTTCCTATACTTGACTCCCACAGTGCGCGATCGCATTCGAGGAGGAGGATTAATGCAGAATCGCGAATACAAGTCCCGCGCACGGTGGGCGGCGCTGACAGCAGTCGTTTTCGCGGGCAGCGCGCACGCCGCCGGCTTTGCGCTGATGGAACAGAATGCGAGCGGTCTGGGCAACGCTTACGCCGGCCAGGCCGCAGCGGCGGAGGACGCCAGCACCATTTTCTTCAACCCGGCGGGGATGGTGCGTCTCCCCGGCCGTCAGATCGTCGCCGGCGGCAACTTCGTCCGGCCGAAGCTGGAGTTCAATGACCGCGGCTCCACCAACGCCTTCGGCCTCCCCGGCCCGGACGGCGGCGACGCGGGCGATCTGGGGTTCATCCCGCACGGCTACCTTTCGTGGGAAGTCGTTCCCTCCGGCGTCTGGGTAGGCGTGGGTGTCGGCGCCCCGTTCGGCCTCAAAACGGATTACGACGAAGACTGGGTGGGCGGATTCTTCGGCACCCGTTCGGAAGTCAAGACGATCAACATCAACCCGTCGATCGCCTGGAAGGTGAACGAAACGGTTTCGATCGGCTTCGGCCTCAACTTCCAGCGTTTCGAAGCCGAGCTGTCGCAAATGGTGCCGATCGTCCCGCCGGTCAGTCTCGAAGGCACCGTGGAAGGCGACGACTGGGGCTGGGGCTGGAACGCGGGCGTGCTCATCAACCTGTCGCCTTCGACGCGTATCGGTATCGCGTACCGCTCGAAGATCGACTACGACCTCGAAGGCAAGTTCAAGGGCATTCCCGGGGCCGAGGCGGATATCGAAGCCGACCTCGAACTGCCGGATTCGCTGTCCGTCGCTTTATCCCATCAAGTCACGCCGAAGCTGCAGGTGCTCGCCGATTACACCTGGACCGGCTGGGATTCCATCAAGGAGATCGCGATCAATCGCAAAGCCGGGGGCAACATCAGCACCTTGCATCTGGACATGCACGACACCTGGCGTATCGGCGTGGGCATGAACTACCGGCTCAACGATGCCTGGAAGCTTCGCGCCGGGATGGCCTTCGACCGCGCTGCCATCCGTCACGGCCGCACACCCCGTCTGCCCGACGAAGACCGTCTGTGGTTCGCCGTCGGCGCGCAATGGGCGCCGAACAAGACCACGGCGATCGATTTCGGATACGCCTACCTGCGCGCCTTGGGCGACGCCTCGATCAACCTGGACGGCGCGCCCACTGCCGCCCGTCTCGTGGGCGACTACGATGCCAACGTCCACATCGTCGGCATCCAGGCCCGCTACGCGTTCTGACGCAGCGGGTCCGTAACGAAAAACGGACGCATTCCGCGGCCGTTTATGCCCCGCGCGCCCGGGCTAGACGTAGTGCGCGACGCTGGTCATGACCTTGGCGCTCAATTTCATGGCCAGTTTGACCGGCGCAGGCAGTTCACGCGCGCCGAGCATTTCCGCGGTGTGCGCGTGCTGGGCTTCGTCGATCTTCATCTGGTCGACGATCGCCCGCGTCTTTTGGTCCTGAGGACTCAGGCGCTCGAGATGGCCGAGCAGATGCCGCTCCACCTGCTTCTCGGTCTCCTTCAGGAAACCGAGGTTCCATTCGTCGCCGAAGCGGCCGGCGACGTAGCCGATGGCCAGCGCGCCGCTGAACCAGAGCGGATTGAGCAGGCTCGTGCGTCCGCCGAGCTCCTTGATGCGCTGTTCGCACCAGGCGAGATGATCCTCTTCCTCGCGTGCCGCCTGACTCAGCGCTTCCTTGATATGCGGATCGCTGGATGCCAGCGCCTGCCCCTGATAGAGCGCCTGGGCGCAAACCTCGCCGCAATGGTTCACGCGCATCAGCGCAGCAGCCAGGCGGCGTTCTTCTTCGCTCAACGGCGCGTCGGGCAGCGATTCGCCGGGCACCGGCCGCGCGGCTTGGGGTCGGCCGAAAACGGTACGCAGTCCACGGTCAAAGGCAATGATGGCGGCGTCGAGATTCATGGCAAACCTGCAAAGAAAAAGGGTGCCCGCAGGCACCCCGAATATTACTCCTCCTCGGAAACGAGACGGCTAGAAAGCGTGGCGCATGCGGACCGAGAAGGCCTTCACTTTCTCGCCGGCGCCCGACGGCGCGTGGCCGGCATCGAGGCCGTAAGCCACGTTGTCGTCGTTGTCGACCATCGTGAAGTAGGCGCCGATGTTGGTGCGCTTGGAGAAGTTGTACGCCGCACCGATGGCGAACGCCTGGGCCCCGCTGTCGCTCACGTCGTCGAAATCGTCCGCCCAGGTATAGGAAGCCATCAGATCGACGTTGCCGATGCTGTGCTTGATGCTCGCGAAGATCAGATCGCGTTCCAGATCGTCGCCATCGACAACGGGAACCGCGCCGACAGCACCCGAGACCGAACCGAAATCTTCTTTCGCGTACATCAGGCCGAACGTGGTATTGCCGAGCTTGTAACCGGCGCCGATCTTGTACGACTTCGCGCTTTCCAGCGCGAAACCGGCCCCGCCGCCCAGATCGACTTCGAGCCGGTCCTCCTGGTCTTCATAAGCCGCCACCAGCGTGAGACCGCCGAGCTTGTACGTCAAAGCGATGCTGAAAGCGTCGTCCTTGCCGTCCCCGGAGTCCTCTTCGTGCAAGTCTCCATCGCCGTCACCGTTCAGGCCGTAGGTCGCCATCAGTTGGAAGCCGCCCCAGTTCGGAGAGGTCCAGTGCACCGAGTTGGTGAAGCGGTCGTTGAAGCCGTCCTGGTCGAAAGCCGGCACGCCGAAGACGTTGTTGTAGTCGCCGATCGTGTCCGCGAAGGGATCCAGGAAGTCGGTCGAGCGCTTGTACGCGGTGAACTGCGTACCGAGCGTGACAGAGCCGAAACCGCCCGCAAGCCCGACCCAGGAATCACGGCGGGTCCAGCCGGTGCCGCTGCGGTTGTCGAAATCGACTGCGCTTTCCAACTGGAAGATGGCTTTCAACCCGCCGCCCAGGTCCTCCGAGCCCCGGAAACCGAGGCGGGAGTTGTTGTTCGACATGTTGGTGCCGCTGTCATCGCCGTTGTCGACAAAGTCGATGGACGGTTGCAGCAGACCGTAGATCTGTACGGTCGAGCCTTGTTGGGCTTGGGCGGCCAAAGGGGCCGCCATTGCGCCTGCCACCGCTAAGCCGATGAGTTTTCTACGCATTTATCTCTCCTTCGCACTTACCTTGGGAACGGAAGAATCTCCGGACGACCTCCCCTCGAAAGGGTTGACCCATTGTGTGCAGGCGAAGAAGCGCGCCTGTCAGAAAACCGACGTGACAAATGTCACAGATTGTCAATCGTGTCGAAAACACAACATCGGCGCAGGCCGGGCAGCATCGGTAGGGAACAAAAGAAAACGGGCGCCCGAAGGCGCCCGTCTTACAACGGCTCAAGCGAAACCGCTTAGAACGCGTGGCGCATGCGGATCGAGAAGCCTTTCACCTTCTCGCCGTCCGCGGCCGGACCATAGCCGGAGTCGAAGCCGAAGCCGGCGTTGTCGTCGTTCTTCACCTGCGCGTAGTAGGCGCCGATGTTGGTGCGCTTGGAGAAGTTGTACACCGCACCGATCGCGAAAGCCTGGGCGCCGGAGTCGTCGACGTCATCGAACTCGTCGGCCCACGTGTAGGACGCCATCAGATCGACGTTGCCGATGCTGTGCTTGACGGCCGCGAACAACACGTCGCGCTTGTATTTTTCGCCCGTACCGGCATCTTTACCGAAGTCTTCGACGGCGTAGGCACCGGTAATGGTCGTGTTGCCGAACTTGTAGCCGGCAGCGACCTTGAAGGCCTTCGTGCCCTCGAAAATGCGATCGTCCTGGTCTTCGTAAGCGGCAACCAGGGTCAGCCCGCCGGTCTTATAGGTGGCGGCCAGGCTCCAGCCCTCGTTATCGCCGTCGGATTCGAAGCCCGCGCCGCCGTTGCTGTTGAGACCGTAGCTGGCGGAGAACTTCAAGCCGCCGAAGTCGGGCGAGTCGTAGAAGATACCGTTGGTGAAACGGTCGTTGAAACCATCGGAATCGAATTCGAACACGCCGAAGATGTTGTTGTAGTCGCCGATGGTGTCCGCCATCGGGTCGACGAAGTCGGTCGAGCTCTTGTAGGCGGTGAACTTGCTACCGACCACCACCGAACCGAAGGAGCCGGCCAGGCCGACCCACGAATCGCGGCCGGTCCAGGTGCCGCCGCGCTCATCGGGCCGTACCGAGCTTTCCAGTTGGAAGATCGCCTTCAGCCCGTTGCCCAGGTCTTCGGTCCCCCGAAAGCCGAGACGCGAGTTGTTGTCCGTCATGCTGGTACCGGACTCGTTGCCGTCGTCCACACGGTCCACGGACATCTGCAGCAGACCGTAGATTTGCACGTTTTGCGCTTGAGCAGCCAGCGGCGCAGCCAGCGCGCCGGCGATCGCCAGGGCAAGCAGTTTCTTTTGCATTTTTTCCCCTAAAGTGCGTTTTTAGTGTGCCTTATTTGCCCCGCTGAACTCGGCACGGCTTTAGTGAGTAAAGCGGGTGACCGGATTCTGTAAGTTTGTCGAAGCCAATGCCACAAGCGCTTGTGCTTGATGTCACGTTGCCGAGCAGTTCGTTGCAAAGACGCAACAGGCACACACCAAAAAACGGGCGCCCGCAGGCGCCCGTCGAGATGGTTGCTAAGCCTTGTGCTTAGAACGCGTGACGCAGACGCACCGAGAAGGCTTTCATCTTCTCGCCAGCAGCGGCCGGGTTGTAGCTGCCGGAGGCCAGACCTTGGTTCGCGGCGTCGTCGTTGTCGAGGTGGACGTAGTAC
>QGUL01000443.1 GCA_003242425.1 Pseudomonadota bacterium
CACGAACCCAAGTTTCCAAAGGTTCCGAAACCGTGTGAGCAGTTCCGCCGGGGGTTGCGGTGAGTGGTGTAGATAGGGTTCCCCCACACCTCCCAGGGTGGCCGCGGCACATCGCTGGTGGTCAGCGGCGTGGCGGCGTTGCTGGTGTTGACGATGTCCACCGAGCCGTCGGCCTTCTTCACCAGCCAGGTCCAGCCGGAGCCGAAGTTGCCGACCGCGGACTTGTTGAAGGCTTCCTTGAAGGCGTCGAACGAGCCCCACTTCTTGTTGATGGCATCGGCCACCGCACCCGTGGGCGCGCCGCCGCCGTTGGGCGACAGGCAGTTCCAGAAGAAAGTGTGGTTCCACACCTGCGCGGCGTTGTTGAACAGGCCGCCCGACGCCTTCCGGATGATGTCCTCGAGCGGGGCGTCCTCGAATTCGGTGCCCTTGATCAGGTTGTTCAGGTTGGTGACGTAGGCCTGATGGTGCTTGCCGTAGTGATACTCGAGCGTTTCCTTGGACATGTGAGGCTCGAGCGCGTCCAGCGCGTAAGGCAAAGGAGGCAGCTTGTGCTCCATGGATGTCTCCTGGTTATGTGATCTTGCTCAAATCGGAACGACCGATCATAGAAGCGGAGTACGGCGCGCGCAACCGTGTGCGCATCAGGGTTACTCCCCGCGCGTTTCCTCCACCCGGGCCTTGGCTTCGCCGCGTGCAAAAGCGATGCGCAAAGCGTCGCCGCGGGCGAGCGCTGCCGCGTCGCGTACGATCCGGCCCTGCTCGTCGGTGACGATGCTGTAGCCGCGCGCCAGCACGGCGCGGGGATCGAGATGCGCGAGCGCGCGCGCAAGATGCTCCACCCGTGCGGCCCGTGCGGCGAGCGTGTTGCCGGAGGCCGTTGCCACGCGCCGCATCAATTCGTTCACGCGCGCATGCAACGCACCGATATTGGGCAGGGCACGGCAGCTGCGCTCCATCAGGCTGCGTGTCTGCCATTCGAGGCGCTCGATGTGACGCGCCGTGGCGTGCAGCAGGCGGCTGCGCAGCTGCTCGAGCATCAGTTGTTGCGTCTGCAGCTGCCGGGCGGGGTGGATGAGCCGTTTCGCGAGATAGTCGACCTGCTGCATGCGCGATTCCAGCGTCCGCCGCATCGAGCGGCCGAGGCTGTGCGCAAGACGCGCAAGCTGCGCGAGCAGCACCTCGCGCTCGGGGCTCAGCATCTCGGCGGCGGCGGTGGGCGTCGGCGCGCGGCGGTCGGCGGCGAGATCGGCGATAGTGACATCGGTCTCGTGGCCGACACCGCACACCACCGGCATCGGGCAGGCGCGGATGGCGCGCGCCACGGCCTCGTTGTTGAACGCCCACAGATCCTCGATGCTGCCGCCGCCGCGGCACAGGATCAGGGCATCGACCTCGTTACGCCGGCTCGCGGTGCGCAACGCCGCGACGATCTCTTCCGGGGCGCCTTCGCCCTGCACCGAGGTGGGATAGACGATCACCGAGATGGAAGGATTGCGTCGCGCGAGCACGGTGAGCACGTCGCGCAGTGCCGCGGCCTGCAACGAGGTGACCACGCCGACGGTGCGCGGGAAGCTCGGCAATTCGCGTTTCAGCGCGGGGTCGAACAGGCCCTCGGCGGCGAGCTTGTCGCGCAGGCGCAGGAAAGCTTCGTAGAGCGCGCCCTGGCCAGCCTGGCGCATGAACTCCACGTTGAGCTGGAAATCGCCGCGCGGCTCGTAGAGCGTGACCAGCGCGCGAGCCTCCACGTGCATGCCCTCGCGCGGCTGCCAGTCGAGGTACTGCGCACGGTGGCGGAACATCACACAGCGCACCTGGGCGTTGTCGTCCTTGAGCGAAAAATACCAGTGCCCGGAACGCGCCAGCGTCAGGTTGGAGATTTCGCCCGCGACCCAGACCAGCGGAAAGCGGGGTTCAAGCAGATCGCGCACGCTGCGCGCCAGCGCCGAGCGGCTCAAACCCTCGCCCGCGGGCTTTCGGGACGCGCGAAAGCAGAAAAGTTGTTTATCCCCCCATTTTACG
>QGUL01000444.1 GCA_003242425.1 Pseudomonadota bacterium
CTCCGGCTCAAGCGCCGTTCCACCGGCGCATCGGCTCGCTCGGGCCAGCGAGCCGATGCGCCGTTGGAACGGCGCTTGAGCCGGAGCGTGCGCTCCGTTCTTTTGATCAGGGAAAGGCGGGAAGCGTCGGTTCCACCATGCCGCCGGCCGCTTCCGGATGACGGCGGAGCACGAGTTCGCGCAGCTCATCCACGCGGGCGGGTCTCACGTCCACCATCAGCAGTACCTTTCCCGCTTCGATCGCCGGATAGAACTGCTGCAACCGCGAGTTGGGCACCGACACGCCGATGAGACTCGATGCCCAGGCGCCGAAGATCGCGCCTGCCGCCGTGATCGCCAACACCAGAATCAACTCCAGCTGGGCACCCTCCGGCGGCGTGAAGAGGATGAACAGACCCACCAGCAGTCCGCCGAGACCGCCGACGATCATGCCGATTTCCGCGCCGTGGATCAGGTCGGTCTTCTGCAGCGCCGTGGCCTCGGGCAAATTGCCCAGGTCGGCGCCGCGCCGGGCCAGCACGTGGATGTGACGGTCCTCGATGCGTGCGAGCAGTAGGTCGTCCACGGTGCGTTCGGCACTGGCGATGTCAGGGAGCAGAAAGTAGAGACGTCGTCGCACGGGCGCGCTCCTTGTGGAGTGGATCGCAATTCGTTCTAGGCGGCGGTGACGCGGAAATCAAGGCGCGGGAACTTTGGCGCGCCGGCGCGGTATCATGTAAGCGAAGCTGGCCAAACGGCCGCTGCGGGGCTCGACCCCGCAGAGGAAAGTCGGGACTCCATAGGGCAGGGTGCTGGGTAACGCCCAGACGCCGTGAGGCGAGGAATAGGGCCACAGAGACGAGTCTTTCCCGGCTTGTCGCCGCGCTCAGGCGCGGAGACAAAGTCTCCCGGAGCAGGGCAGGGGTTCTGCTCCTGCACCGGACGGGAGATGCGAAGGGGGCCGTCGCGCTTGCGCGGCGGCTTTCCCGACGCAGTCGGGAAAGGGTGAAACGCGGCAACCTCCACCCGGAGCAACACCAAGTAGGCAGGCGATGAGGCGGCCCGCGGAGCCTGCGGGTAGGTGGCTGGAGCCCTGGGGTGACTCAGGGCCTAGATGAATGGCCGTTCACGACAGAATCCCGCTTATCGGCCAGCTTCACTTCCTTTTCTCACCGGTGTGCGAGACATGCCGGTTCCCGATCGCCAAGCGCGGCGCGCTGTCACGACTGGCATACATGTTGCAAACCGTCCGCCCGCATTGGAGACGAAAATGCGGGTTGTCGACGAAATCCACGCGCACGCCGCGATTCTGCGCGAAGGGCCCGAGCGGGCGGGCCATGCAGTCGCGGCCGTGTTTTCGTCCGCGCTTGCGCCGACCTGCATGGATGCATCGGCGTCCGAGATTCGCACGCGGTTCGAGCAGGGGGAGATTCGACGCGCTGAAGGCGACGCTGCGATGCGGCACGTAATGCGCGGTTCCTGCATGCCGGAAGTGCGGCGGCCGTGCCAGGCGGCACCATTCAAGGGCGAAGCTCGCGCCGCATGAAAGCGCGAACGAAGTTGTGGAGCAGGGCGGTATGAACTACGCAAGCATCATCAAGGAAATCGGTCGCGGTGCGCACGGCTCGCGCGACCTCGGCGTGGACGAGGCGCGGCAACTGTTCGGCGCCATGCTGGACGGCGGCGTGCCCGAGCTGGAACTGGGCGCCGTCCTGCTTGCGCTGCGCATGAAAACCGAGTCGGTGAACGAGTTGCTCGGCTTTTCCCTGGCCTTGAACGACCGTGTGCACCGTCTGCAACGGCCGAACGACGGCACGCTTCCCGTGGTGCTGCCTTCGTACAACGGCGCGCGGCGCCAGCCCAATCTGGTGCCGCTCGTCGCGATGGCGCTGCACCGCATCGGCGTGCCGGTGCTGGTGCACGGTCTGCTTGACGGCAACGGTCGCGTCGCCACGCCCACATCCCTGGCCCTTTTCACCCTATCCCAACCCCCCGAGCTGGCTCCCTTCTCCCATTCCCTCTTCTGCTTGACAAAAAAAAA
>QGUL01000078.1 GCA_003242425.1 Pseudomonadota bacterium
CCTTTGCGCAAAATTTAAAAACCCTAAAGGGCAAAGAACGACACGACCGACACCGACCAGCCCACGACTACGATCTACGAATTGCTCGGCGAGCAGAAGCTGCGCAGCCTGGTCGACCGCTTCTACCATCTCATGGACACCGTTCCGGAGTACTACGGCATCCGCAAACTGCATCCCGCGGATTTGCGCTCCTCGAACGAAAAGCTGTACATGTTCCTGTCCGGCTGGCTGGGCGGTCCGCAACTGTATTTCGAGCGCTACGGCCATCCGCGGCTGCGCGCGCGGCATCTGCCCTATCCGATCGGCATCGCCGAGCGCGACCAGTGGATGGCCTGCATGGTGCAGGCGATGGAGGAGGAGGGCATCGATGAAGGCTTGCGCGAAGTGCTGCGCTACGCGTTCGCCCAGACGGCGGACTGGATGCGCAACCGCGAGGGATGAGCTGAGATCGCGCGTGTGTTGCGGAGGCGGCCATGGCCGCTGACCGCACCTCGGTCCGCCGGCGGATGCGCGAACGGCTGCGCCATCTGTCGTTGCGCGATTCGCTGACGCTCGGATTGCCGGCGATCGCGCTCGTGGCAGGTGCCTTCTGGCTCGCGGCGCAGTTCATCCGTCCCGCGCCGCCCGATTACCTGGTCCTGTCCAGCGGTGCGGAGGGCGGCGCCTACCAGATGTACGCGGCGCGCTACAAACCCATCCTCGAACGCGACGGCATCGAACTGCGCGAGCTGCCCTCGGCCGGCGCGCTGGAGAATCTGCAACGGCTTTACGATCCCGACAGCGGCGTGGACGTCGCCTTCGTGCAGGGCGGCCTCGCCGACGGCGTCAACCGCGACGATCTGGTCTCGCTCGGCAGCTTCTATGTCGAGCCGCTGTGGGTGTTCTATCGCGGCAAGCAGACGCTCGATCGGCTCACCCAGCTCAAGGGCAAGCGCATCGCCATCGGTCCGGAAGGCAGCGGCACGCGCGTGCTGGCGCTGGAGCTCCTGCGGGCGAACGGCATCGACGAACGCAACGCCAGGCTGCTGCCCCTGAGCGGCATGGAAGCGGTCGCCGCGCTGCGCGAGGGCGGCGTGGACGTGGTGTTCACGGTCGGACCGGCGCAGTCCTCGACCGTGTGGGCGGCCCTCTACACCCCGGGCGTACGCATCATGGATTTCGCGCAGGCCGAAGCCTACGTGCGGCGTTTCCCCTACCTCTCCGCCGTGACGCTGCCGCGCGGCGGCGTGGATCTGGAACGCGACGTGCCGCCCCACGACGTGCGGCTGGTGGCGACCATGGCGACGCTGGTCGCGCGCGAATCCACCCATCCGGCGCTGATCAGCCTGCTTTTGCAGGCGGCGAGCGAGGTGCACGGCCAGCCGGGGCTGTTCCAGCGGCCGGGCGAGTTCCCGAACGCGCAGCAGGTCGACTTCCCGCTTTCGCCGGAAGCGGATCGTTACTACAAATCCGGGCCGAGCTTCCTGCGGCGCTATCTGCCCTTCTGGGCGGCCGTGCTCGTCGAGCGGCTGATCGTGCTGCTCATTCCGGTGATCGCGGTGCTGTTCCCGCTCATGCGCGTGCTGCCGGTGATCTACGCCTGGCGCGTGCGCGCGCGGATCTACAAGTGGTACGGTGAACTGAAATTCCTCGAAGCGGAGATCGAGGAGAACCCGGCCGGCGCCTCGCGCGAGGACTGGCTGGCGCGGCTCGACGATCTGGAGGAGCGGGTGCACAACATTCCCACGCCGCTCATGTACACCAACCAGCTCTACATCCTGCGCGAGCACATCGGCCTGGTGCGCAACCGCGTGCTGCGCATCGGCGCGCCGTCCTGAACCGGCTCACCGGCTGAGCCAGGGGCGCGGCTATACTGCCGCCAGCCTGTAGGAGATGCACCGTGAACGAACTGCTGCTGTATGGAATCGCGGCCCTGCTGATCGTCGCCGTCTTTTTCGCCTGGCGCGCAGGCGCGCGGGCGGGCGCGCTGGCGGCGCGGCTGGAACAGCTCGGCCGCGACAACGAACGGCTTGAACGCGAGCTGCGCGAGGGTCTGAGCCAGGCGCGGCGCGAGGCAGCCGAGGCCGCGCGGGCGCAGCGCGAGGAACAGACCAACGCTTTCGCCCATATCGGCCAGACGCTCGCCAATCAGCTGGGCAATGCCGCGACCCAGCAGAGCAAGCAGTTGGAAACCTTCGCGCAGCAGTTGAATCTGCTCACGCAGACCAGCGACGCGCGTTTCGAGGCCTTCCGCAAGGCCGTGGACCAGAAGCTGCAGGACATGGCGCAGCAGCAGCATCTTGCGCGCGAGGAATTCGCCGCGACGCTGCAGCGTTTTGGCGAATCCCTGACCCGGAGCCTCAATGCGCTCACCGAGGCCAACGAACGGCGCGCCAAGGAATTGCGCGAGGCGGTGGAGAAGCGTCTCGCCGATCTGCAGCAGGGCAACGAGAAGAAGCTCGAGGAAATGCGCCAGACGGTGGACGAGAAGCTGCACAAGACGCTGGAGCAGCGCCTGTCCGATTCCTTCCGTCAGGTGAGCGAGCGTCTGGAGCAGGTGCACAAGGGTCTGGGCGAGATGCAGTCGCTCGCCGCGGGCGTGGGCGATCTCAAGCGCGTGCTGACCAACGTCAAGACGCGCGGCACCTGGGGAGAAATCCAGCTCGGCACCTTGCTCGACCAGCTCATGACGCCGGATCAGTACGAGAAGAACGTCGCCACCAAGGCCGGCTCGCGCGAGCGCGTGGAATTCGCCATCAAGTTCCCCGGGCGCGAGGGGCTGCCGCTATGGCTGCCCATCGACTGCAAGTTTCCGCTCGAGGACTACCACCGTCTGCAGGAGGCGCAGGAAGCGGCCAACGCGGAGCTGGTCGAGGCGGCCGCCAAGGCGCTGGAGGAGCGTGTGCGCCAAGAGGCGCGCAGCATTGCCGAGAAGTACATCGATCCGCCGAACACCACCGATTTCGCGCTGCTCTACCTGCCCATCGAGGGGCTGTACGCCGAAGTGCTGCGCCGGCCGGGGCTGTTCGAACGCCTGCAGCGCGAATACCGCGTCACGATCTGCGGGCCGACGACGCTCACCGCGATCCTCAACAGCCTGCAAATGGGCTTCCGCACGCTGGCGATCGAGAAGCGTTCCAGCGAGGTGTGGGAAATCCTCGGCGCGGTCAAGACCGAGTTCGGCAAGTTCGGCGACGTGCTCGCCAAGACACGCAAGAAGCTGGAGGAGGCGACCAACACCATCGGCAACGCCGAAACCCGTACGCGCGTGATCGAGCGCAAGCTGCGCAAGGTCGAGGCCCTGCCGCAGGACGATGCCGCGCTGCTGCTGGAGCACGCGGTCGGGCTGGACGCCGCCGAGGACGTCGAGACCCTGCCCGAGCGCTGAGCCGTCTTCGGGACGCATCCTCCGCCCGCATTTAACGGCCGGGCGGAGAACTTTTTGCTAGCCAGGCGTCGGCCGCCCGTATCCGATGCGGGCCGGCCCGCATGCCGCGCTGAGGCGGCATAAGGAACGGAGAACGATCCTGGCTCGACTCGACCTGCCCGACTCCCGCCGTCTGCGCTGGGTTCCCCTCGTCGTGCTGCTGGTGGGGCTGACCGCCACGGCGCTGGCGACCTGGCTGCTGGCGCGCAGCGAAGCGGAAGAGGACCGGGTGCGCTTCCTCAACGCGGTCCAGCAGCGCCATGACCGCATCGCCGAACGGCTGGGCGCCTACATCGCCATGCTACGCGGCGTGGCGGGTTATCTCGCCGCCCATCGCGAACCCGAACCTTACGAGTTCCGCGCCTACGTGGAGGCGCTCGAGCTGCAGGCGAACTATCCGGGCGTGCAGGGTGTGGGCTACAGCCGGCGGGTGGCGCCGGAAATGGTGGACGCGCTTGAAAGGCGGCAGCGCCGCCAGGGCTATGAAGGCTTCAAAGTGTGGCCGGATCGTCCGCGCGCCGAATACCACAGCATCGTCTACCTGGAACCCCTGGACCGCCGCAACCGCGCGGCCATCGGCTACGACATGTACAGCGAGCCGACGCGCGCCGCCGCCATGGCGCGAGCGCGCGATACGGGTGCGCCCGCCGTCAGCGGGCGCGTCACGCTGGTGCAGGATATCGATGCGCAGAGGCAACCCGGTTTCCTGATCTACGTGCCGGTGTACAACGGACGCGAACCGCCGCGCACCGTGGCGGAGCGCCGCGACCGGCTCGACGGCTTCGCCTACAGCCCCCTGCGGGCGGACGATCTGTTCAAGGGCATTTTCGGCACCGAAGCCGCGCCCATGGTCGCCTTCGCCATCTACGACGGGCCGCAGGCCGATCCCATGCGCCTGCTCTACCGCTCCGCCCCCTGGCCGGAGCAAGCCCCGCGTTTCGCCACCCTGGAAGCCTTCCAGGTCGGCGGCCACACCTGGACGGTCGAATACCGCGCCTTGCCCGCGTTCGAAAGCGTATCGGGCAGCGCGCTGGTGCCGGTCGCGCTGTTCGTGGGCATCGTGCTCAGCCTGCTCCTTGCCGGCCTCAGCTTCATGCAGGCGCACGCCCATGCCGCCTACCGGACGAGCGTGCGGGCGCTGCAGGATTACCGCGAGGCGGTGCGTCACCAGCAGAAGCTCTATCGGCTCGCGATCGAGCAGGTGCGCGATTACGCCATTTTCCTGGTTTCGCCCGAAGGGGCGATGAGTTCCTGGAACGGCGGCGTGGAGAAAGTGTTCGGCTGGGGCGAAGGGGAATTCGTCGGCCAGCCGGTCGAAATCACCTTCCCTGACGAGGACAAGCGCTGCGCCGAAGAGGAGTTGCGCATCGCGCGCGAGCAGCACGTGGCGCGCAACGACCGCTGGCAGGTGCGTAAGGACGGCACGCGCTTCTGGGCGAGCGGCATCACCAACGCGCTGTACGACGAGCAGGGCCGTTTCGTCGGCTATCTCAAGGTGATGCGCGATCTCACCGAGTCGCGCGTGCAGCAGCAGCGCATCGAGGCGCAGGAACAGCAACTGCGTCTGATCACCGACACGCTGCCGGTACTGATCGCCTATATCGACGCCGAGCAGCGCTACCGCTTCGTCAACCGCGTTTACGGAGAGTGGCTCGGCCTGCCGGCCGAGCGCGTCCTGGGGCGCCGTATCCAGGACGTGGTGGACGCCGAGGTGTACGCCCAACTGCGCGAATACGTCGAACGGGCGCTCGCGGGCGAAGCCGTGCAGTACACCTCGCGCCTGACGCTGGGCGGGCAGGTGCGCGATCTCGCCCACACCTATTCGCCGGATCGCGATGCGCAAGGACGGGTGGTGGGTTTTGCCGCCATGGTGGAAGACATCGGCGCGCGCAAGCGCGCCGAGGAACGCGCCACCACCATCCTCGAGAGCATCACCGACGCGTTTTTCACCGTGGACCGCGAGTGGCGCGTCAGCTACGTCAACCGCCTGGCCGAACGCATCATGAACCGTACCGCGCGGGGAATCCTGGGTCGCACGCTGTGGGAGCTGTTCCCGGCGCTGCACGGCACCTCCGTCGAGGCCGCCTACCGCGCGGCGATGGACCGGCAGACGCCGCTCAGTTTCGAATGGCAGGTTGCGCCGGACGGCTTGTGGCTGGACGTGCGCGCCTATCCTTCGGACGACGGGCTGTCGGTGTACCTGCGCGACATCACGGCGCAGAAACGTGCGGAAGCCGAGCGCGCCCGCCAGGCCAGCACGCTCGCCTTCATGCTGGAGCTGAACGAGCTCACCCGTCCGCTCGTCGATCCGGAAGAGATCGCCGCAGCGACCGCCCGCCTGCTCGGCGAGCATTTCGGCATTTCGCGTTGCGCATACGCCGAGTTCGATGCCGACGAGGAGCATTTCACCATCACCGGCGACTATCACCGCGACGTGCCGAGCATCGTCGGCCGTTACACCTTGTCGAGTTTCGGGTCCGAAATCGCCGGTGCGTTACGCGCCGGCCGCATCCATGTGCGCGAGCGCATTGACGATGCCGAGAGCGTGAGCGCCGGAGCGGTGCATCTGGGCACCGAGATCAAGGCCTACGTGGCCGTGCCGCTGCACAAGGGCGGCCGGCTCGTGGCGGCGATGGCCGTGCACCATCGCGAACCGCGCAAGTGGAGCAAGGCTGAGATCGAACTCGTGCGCCTGGTCGCCGCGCGCTGCTGGGAGGCGCTCGAACGTGCGCGGGTGGAACGCAACCTGCGCGAAAGCGAAGAGCGTTTCCGTCAGATGGCGAACAGCATTTCGCAACTGGCCTGGATCGCGCGCCCGGACGGCCACATGGAATGGTTCAACCAGCGCTGGTACGACTACACGGGCACCACGCCGGAGCAGATGGCGCATGAGGGCTGGCACAAGCTGCTCCACCCGGAAATGCTGCAGGACGTGCTCGAGGCCTACAAAGCCGCCATCACCGAGGGCGAGCCGTTCGAGAAGACCTGTCTGCTGCGCGGCGCGGACGGCCGTTATCGCGAATTCCTGTCTCGCGCCGAGCCCGTGCGCGACGCCGCCGGCCGCATCGTGCAGTGGTTCGGCACCTGCACCGACATGAGCGGCGCGCGCGACGCCGAAGCGCGTTTCCGCGCGGTGGTGGAGACGACGCCGGAATGTGTGAAGATCATCGCCCGCGACGGCACCATCCGTTACATGAACGGCGCCGGTCTGGCGATGCTGGGCGCAAGCGGACTGGAGGAGGTGCAGGGCCGGTCCTTGCCCGACTTCCTCGTGCCCGAGCACCGCGCGGCGTGGTGGCGTCAGCATGCGCGCGTGTGCGAAGGCGAGAAGCTCGTGTGGCAGTTCGAGTTCCTGGACGCGGACGGTTCGCGCCACTGGGTGGAGACGCATGCGGTGCCGATCGTCATGGCCGACGGGCAGGTGGCGCATCTGGGCATGACCCGCGACATCAGCACTGCCAAACGCGTCGAGCGCGAGCGCGAGCAGGTGCTCGCCGCCGAACGCGCCGCGCGCGAGGAAGCCGAGCGCGTGGTGCGCATGAAGGACGAGTTCCTCGCCACACTGAGCCACGAGCTGCGCACGCCCTTGAGCGCCATGCTTGGCTGGGCGCAACTGCTGCGCCGGCGCAAGCTGAGCCCGGAGGACACGGCCGCGGGGCTGGAGGCGATCGAGCGCAACGCCAAGGCGCAGCAGAAGCTCATCGAGGATCTGCTCGATATGAGCCGCATCGTCTCCGGCAAGGTGCATCTGGACGTGCAGCCGCTGCGGCTGCCCGAAGTGCTGCACGCGGCGCTCGACGTGGTGCGGCCGATGGCCGACGCGAAACGCATCAGCATCGAACGCGACGTCGAGCTCGACGTGCCTGCGCTCAACGGCGATCCCGGGCGCCTGCAGCAGGTGCTGTGGAACCTGCTCACCAATGCCATCAAGTTCACGCCCGCGGGCGGCCGCGTGCGGGTGACGCTGCGTCAGGAGGGCAGCGAACTGATGGTGAGCGTGGCGGACAACGGCAGCGGCAT
>QGUL01000445.1 GCA_003242425.1 Pseudomonadota bacterium
GGTGCCAGAACTGGGTGCGCCGTTCGGCGTTGCCGTAAGCGCCTTCCTTCTCCACCCACATCGCCGTGGGCAGCACCAAGTCGGCCGCGAGCGTGGTCACGGTCGGATAGGCGTCCGACACGACGATGAAGTTCTTCGGGTTGCGGTAGCCGGGCAGCGTCTCTTCCATCATGTTGGGCGCCGCCTGCATGTTGTTGTTCACCTGCACCCAGTAGGCGTTGATGAGCCCGTCCTTGAGCATGCGGTTCTGCAGCACCGCATGCGCGCCCGGTTCGGCGGGAATGGTGCCGGGCGGCAGCTTCCAGATCCTTTCCGCGATCTCGCGGTGCTTGGGGTTGGTCACCACCATGTCGGCGGGAAGCCGGTGCGAAAAGGTGCCGACTTCGCGCGTGGTGCCGCAGGCCGAAGGCTGGCCGGTGAGCGAGAAGGGGCTGTTGCCGGGTGTGGCGATCTTGCCCGTCAGCAGATGCAGGTTATAGACGAGGTGGTTGCACCATACGCCGCGGGTGTGCTGGTTGAAGCCCATGGTCCAGAAGGACATCACCTTGATCTTCGGATCGGCGTAGAGCTCCGCCAGACGCTGCAGCCGGTCCCTGGGCACCCCTGAGAGCTTCGAGACGTAATCCACGTCGTACTTTGAGACGAAGCGGGCGTACTCCTCGAAGCTGATGGGCTGCGCATCGGTCGGGTTCTGATAGTTCTTCGCCGAGACCTGGAGCTTGTGCTCCGGCCGCAGCCCGTAGCCGATATCCGTCGCGCCGCGCATGAAGGTCGTATGCCTGTCGACGAAATCCTTGGTGACCCGGCCGGTCTTGATGATGTGGTTGGCGATGTAGTTGAGGATCGCCAGATCGGTCTGCGGATGGAAGATGATCGGCAGGTCGGCGAGATCGAAGGAGCGGTGCTCGAACACCGACAGCACCGCGACCTGGGTCTTCGGCGCCGACAGCCGCCGGTCGGTCACGCGCGTCCACAGGATGGGATGCATCTCGGCCATGTTCGAGCCCCACAGCACGAAGGCGTCGGCATGCTCGATGTCGTCGTAGCAACCCATGGGCTCGTCCATGCCGAAGGTGCGCATGAAGGCGAAGGCCGCCGAGGCCATGCAATGGCGCGCGTTGGGATCGATGTTGTTGCTGCGGAAGCCGCCTTTCATCAGCTTAAGCGCAGCGTATCCCTCCCAGATGGTCCATTGGCCAGAGCCGAACATGCCGATTCCGGCCGGGCCGCGTTCACGCAGCACGCGCTTGAACTGCGCGGCCATCACGTCGAAGGCCTGGTCCCAGGACACCGGCTGGAACTCGCCGTTCTTGTCGTAGCGGCCGTTCTTCATGCGCAGCAGCGGCTGCGTGAGACGGTCCGCGCCGTACAGGATCTTGGAGAGGAAGTAGCCCTTGATGCAGTTGATGCCGCGGTTGACTTCCGCCTGCATGTCGCCGTGCGTGGCCACGACGCGGTTGTCCTTCACCGCCACGTTGACGCCGCAGCCGACGCCGCAGAAGCGACAAGGTGCCTTGGACCATTTCAATTCCGTCTGCGCGGGATCGGTGACGAGGTTCTGGCCGAACAGGGGGAGCGGAAGGCCGCCTGCCGCCGCTGCCGCGGTCGCCGCCGACTGCTTGATGAAGGTTCTGCGCGCCTCATCCATGGCCTGGCTCCTTTTCAAAGCGGGAGGCGAATTCATCCGCCGGGCGGGCCGGCGACCAGTTGATACATCCAGACGAGAAAACCGTATCCGCCGACGACCATTACGGCGAGGAGAGGGGCGATGACAGCCAGCAGGACGAGGAGGGTGCCGACTTCCTGAGCCTCGGAGCTTTCTCGACGCTCGGTCTCCACCATGGTGCGCTCCGCACGAAGACGCAGAGCGCGTGCAAGGCGCATGCCCTTTTCCGCGGCGACCGCCGCCCGGTGGGTGCGGGGAATTTTGATCTGGGTCCGGTTTTCAGGCCCTCATGCGCCCGAGGGCAAGACCATGACGTTGGTGTGCGTTTCCGTGGCGTCCTGTGCGCGCT
>QGUL01000446.1 GCA_003242425.1 Pseudomonadota bacterium
TTTTCTTTTTCCCAGCCCCACCCGGACCTTTTGGAACGTTCCCCTCGAAGGCCTGGGCAGCCGGCTCGCGGTGGTGGCTTTCGATTTTGGCGCGGCCGGGGAACCCGCTCTCGACGGCGTCGACGCCTTCCTCGCGCCCTACGGCGACGAGGCGGCTTTCGTTCAGCGCGCGCTCGATCTCGCGCGCTTTCCGGGCGTGCGCGCGCAAATCCGCCGCTCGGCGCGCGCGGCCGTGCGCGCCTTGCGCTGGCCGGTGATCCTCGGCGAGTTCGAGCAGCAATTGCGGATCATCACGCGCAACCATGCAACGCAGGCTGCCCTCGCAAGTTGAAAACTTCGCCCTGTTGCCGCGACTGCGGGCGTGGGAATGCGGCGTCATCCTGGCGCTCAACCGCCATGCTCAGACGCCGTTCTGGAAAAACGTGTACGCGATGACCAGCCGGCTCGGCGACGGCGGCCTCTGGGCCGCGCTCGCCCTGGCACTCGTGCTGACGGGCGGACAGGCGGGCATCGACTGCGTACGCCACATGCTGTTCGCGGGCACGATGGCGCTCGCGGTCTATGCACTCAGCAAACGCTGCACGGGCAGGCAGCGTCCGTGTGTGGAGCTGCGCGGCCTCAACCTGTGTGTGCAGCCGCTCGACCGGTACAGCTTCCCGTCCGGCCACACGCTGCATGCGGTGGTGTTCACCACCGTCGTACTCGCGTACTTCCCGCAGCTTGCGCCGGCGCTGGTGCCCTTCGTGCTGCTCACGGCGCTGTCGCGCATCGCGCTGGGACTGCATTACCCGAGCGACGTGCTCGGCGGCGCGGCGATCGGCGCGGCGGTGGCGGCGCTTTCGTTCACGTTCGGATAGGGCCGCAGCCGCGCGAGCAGCTCCAGCAGCGCGGCCGGGTCCACCGGCTTGACGAAGTGCTGCACGAAGCCGGCTTCGCGCGCGCGCTGCGACTCCTCTTCGCCGCCGAAACCCGTCACCGCGATCAACGCGCATCCGCCGAGCGGGCGCATCGCCTTCAGCCGCCGCGCGAGCTCGTAGCCGTCGATGCGCGGCAGGCCGATGTCCAGTAACGCCACCTGGGGCAGGAACTGCGGCGCAAGCTGCAAGGCCGACTCGCCGTCGTAGCACACCCGCACGTCGCTTCCCCATACGCGCAGCAGATCGGCCATGCTGTCGGCGGCATCGCGGTGATCGTCGACGATCAGGATGCGCGAGGCCGCCACGCCCGGTTCACCCGGCACGGCGCCGCTGCGCGTTTCTTCCGGCGCGGTACGCAGCGCCGGCAAACGCACGGTGAACTCCGCCCCGCAATTGCGACCGCCGCTGTGTGCCTCCACCCGCCCGCCGTGCTGCCGTACCAGGCGGTCCACCAGCGCGAGCCCGATGCCCAATCCGCCCTCCGAACGGTCGAGCGAGCGTTCGCCCTGCACGAAGAGCTCGAACACGTGCGGCAGCGTTTCCTGCGCGATGCCGATTCCCGTATCGCGCACGCGCAGCACCGCCTCGTCGCCTTCGCGCGCCGCTTCGCACACGATCGCGCCGCCTTCCGGGGTGTACTTCACCGCGTTGTTGAGCAGATTGAGGGCGACCTGCAGCAGGCGCGCGCCGTCGCCGTCGACGTAGACCGGCTCCTCGGCGATGCACGTGCTGAGCCGCTGGCCGCGCGCCTCGGCGGCGAAGCGCACCGATTCCGCCGCTCGCCGGGCGATGCCGTTCAACTCGACCGGCGCCTTGTGGATGGTGATCTTGCCGCTGGTGACGCGGCTCGCTTCGAGCAGGTCGTCCACCAACCTGGTCAGCAGCCCCACCTGCCGCTCCAGCATAACGGCTGCCCAGCGCACGGTGGTGAGATCCTCGGGCCGGCTGTGCAGGATCTCGGTGGCGTTGCGCAAGGGCGCGACCGGATTGCGCAGTTCGTGCGCGAGCATGGCGGGGAATTCCGTCAGGCGCCGCTTCGATTCCTGGCCGGCCCCGCGCCCCCCCCCCCCGGTGGGGTCGCCCTGAACTTTGGCGTAC
>QGUL01000079.1 GCA_003242425.1 Pseudomonadota bacterium
CGCCACGTCACCCAGAGCTTGGCGCGCCCGTCGTGGATGTGCGCGGGCTCGATCAGACTGCGCACCGCTTCGGCCAGTTGCGGACGCTCCGCCATCGCCTGCAATTCGCGCAGCATGCGGTGGCGGTGTTCGTAATTTACCGGACGGCGGTTGTCGGGATCGACCAGACTGAAATCGAGGATCTCGTTGCCTTGATAGATGTCCGGCACGCCGGGCGAGCACAGCTTCACCGCCGCGGCCGCGACGCTGTTCAGCGCCCCGTACCAGGCGACGGGTTGTGCCAGCGCGCGCAAATCGTCGAGGAACAGGTTGTCCGACACCTTGCCGAGCAGTGCGCGCACGAACTCGATCACCGCCTGTTCGTAGTCCGCGTTCGGGTTCAGCCAGCTCGTATGCACCTTCGCCTCGCGCATCGCCTTGATCATGTAGCCTTCGATGCGCTCGCGATAGGCCGCCAGGGCCGCCTCGTCCAGCTCGCCTGCGGGCAGGCTGCCCAGCAGGATCTGGTAGAGCAGATATTCGTCGTTGCGCGAAGGCGCCGGACGACCGTCGAGGCGTGCGTGCCTGGCGCGGTTGATGCGGCTCCAGCGCCGCAGCGCGAGCCGCCAGTTGGCCGGCATCTCCGAGAGCACGTTGATGCGCGCGCGCACGTCCTCGGAGCGCTTGTTGTCGTGCGTGGAGGAAGCCAGCATGGTATGCGGCCAGTGTTGCAGACGCGCCAGGCTCGCGCCGTGGAAGGCTTTGACCGTCATGCCGAACTGGTGCGGATCGCCGCCCACTTCGTTGAGCGACACCAGGCGGTTGTAGCGGTAGAACGCCGTGTCCTCCACGCCCTTCGCCGTCACCGGGGCCGTGTATTGCTGGAACCGCATGGCGATGGCGCGGTATTCGTCCAGCACTTCCGGCGGCGCCCCTTCCGGCGCCTGCAGCAACAGCACGTTGCGGATGAAATCGAAAATGGTGTCCTCGGCCGCGGGAATGCGGCGCTTGGCCTGCGAAACCGCCCAGTCGATGTAGCGCCGGTCCTGCGCGCTCGCCGTCGCGTTCACGTAAGTGCGGTAGACCGGAAAGCAGGCCACGACTTCGGCAAGCGCCTGGCGCAGGGTGTTAAGCGTGAAGTCGCGCGTGCGCCGGTCGAGGCGGGCGATGCGCAACAGGCGGTTCGACAGCACGGTGAGTTCGGCCGCGAGCGCCACGCGCATCATCAGCCGCTTGCCGCGGTAGGCCTGTTCCTCGAAAGGCAGCGCCTCTTCGCCGACGAAGCTCGACCAGGTGCGCGTCATCGCGCTCTTGGCCGCCGTATCGACGAAGACGCCGTTCAGCACGTTGGCGTAGCGGTAACCGGTGGTGCCGTACACCGGCCAGTTCTGCGGAATGTCCTCGTGCGGCGCGGCGATCTTCTCGATCACCACGTACAAGGGTTTGGTCTGCGGATCCACGTCCGCGCCGGCGAGCTGGGCGTAACGCGATTGCAGCCGTTCGAAGTAGCCCGCGGGATCGTAGAGACCGTCGGGATGGTCGATGCGGATGCCGTCGATCTTGCCTTCCACTGCCAGGTCGAGCACGAAGCGGTGCGTGGCCTCGAAAGTCGCCGGGTTCTCCATCCGCAAGGCGGCGAGATCGTTGATGTCGAAGAAGCGCCGGTAGTTGATTTCGTCCGAGGCGACGCGCCAATAGGCGAGGCGATAGGCCTGCGCCTCCAACAGCGAGTCCAGAGCGTCGAAGCTTTCCCGCTCGCCGGGTCTGCCGTTGTAGTGCTCGACCATCCTGTCGATGGCCTCGGCAAGCAGGGGCTGTTCGCGCACCAGCGTCGCCAACCTCGCCTTGTGCACTTCCTTGTCTCGTTGCCGTTCCTCGCGCGCCTGCGGGTCCGTGGTATCGCGTGCCGGCAAGTGGCGGAAAGCGTTGGCGAGCGCCTGACATTCGGCCTGCACCTGAGCAGGCACGTTCGGCGGTAGCAGCGCGACCGCGGCCTGCAGCAGGCTCGCGTAGGACTGCGGGTCGATGGGAAAGCGATGCGCGTAATAGCTGACCGCGAAGCCGCCCGTTTCGCGGTCGAAGCCGAGCTTCAGCTCGCCGCGCTCCAGCACCACGCCGTAGTGGTCGCCCAGCACCGGGATCAGCACCTTGCCGCGCAGGGCGGGGTCGAGCGGCTGCCAGTCGATATCGAAGAAATCGGCATAGACGGAGCCCTGGCCGTTTTCCAGCACGTCGAGCCACCAGGCGTTGTCCGCGCCCATGATGCCCATGTGGTTGGGCACCATGTCGAAGATCTGGCCCATGCCGTGCCGTTTCAGTTCCGCGACGAAACGCTCGAAGGCTTCGCGGTCGCCGATCTCCGGATTGAGCGTGTTGTGGTCGATGATGTCGTAGCCGTGCGTGCTGCCCGGCCGCGCGCGCAGATAGGGCGAGCAATAGACGTGGCTCACGCCCAGCTCGGCGAGATAGGGCACGATGCGCGTCGCCGCCTCGAAATCGAAGTCGCGATGAAGCTGCAGGCGGTAGGTTGCGCGCGGAATGATCGCCTTGCGCTCATTCCGCGCCGCGGGCTTTGGGCGCCACGTCCCCCGCCTGGCGGACAGCACGTTGGCGAGTTCGATGAAACGTGCGTCGCTGCGCAGGCGTTCGAGCGTGAGCGGCAGTTTGCGTTTCCAATTGGGACACTCGTCCGTGGTACCGGGCATGTTGGCCTGGTCCACGACGCCCAGCACGTCTTCGAGCTGCATCACCAGCACACGCGCCGGCGTTGACGCCAGATAGGCGGCGATGGCGCGGATCAGCTCCGGCGTCATGTGCGGCGCCGAAAGCGGATCGGGCGTGATGCCGTGCGGCAACAAACCTTCGCGTTCCAGCGCGAGCAACAGCCGCGCGCGGTCCTGCGCACGCTGCACCAGCTGCTGCTCGCGCACGGCCTCGTCGGGGAAGAGATGCAGCTCGGCGCGTTGCGCGATGTCGCGCCCTTCCCACCAGCCCGAGAGCGTGGGCAGGTCGTGAGTGGTCGCGGCGACAATGGCGTCACGCGGATACTCCCGCGGCGCCTTGAATTCGCCGCCGTCGCGGCGTTCGAAATACAGCAGGCGATAGGAGAGCACGCAATGGCGCGCGAGCGCCTCGCGCACTTCGTCCGGTACGGTGCCGAGGTCCTCGCCGATCACCAGACATCGGTGGCGATGGCTTTCCAGCGCGAGGATGCCGAGCAGGTCCTCGAAGGGATAGCGCATGTACGCGCCTTGCGTCGCGTCGCCGCCGGGCGGCACCCAGAACAGGCGCGCCAGTCCCATGACGTGGTCGATGCGCACGGCGCCCGAGTGGCGCATGGTGGCGCGCAGGATGGCGATGAACGGCCGGTACGCCGCCGCGCGCAGGCGCTCGGGAATGAGCGGCGGCAGACCCCAGTTCTGCCCCTTGAGATTGAACTCGTCGGGCGGTGCCCCGACGCTCACGCTCAAGGCATAGAGCTCCTGATGCGACCATGTTTCGGCGCCGCCGCGATCGACGGACACGGCGAGATCCTCGTAAAGGCCCACGCCCAGATGCAGGTCGAAGGCGCGCTTGCCGGCCGCCGCAAGCTGCAGATCGGCCTGCCATTGCAGCCATTCGTAGAATTCGACGCGCTCGACGGCTTCGCGCTCGAAAGCCGCCACCTCGGCCGAGCACGGATCGCGATAGGCCTCCGGCCATACCGGCCAGCCCCAGATCGCGGGATCGCGGCGGTGGAAGTGTTCCTGCAGCGCCTCGAACAAGGCGTGACGGCGCAGGTCGTCGCCACCCGCCTGCTGGAAGGCACGGAAAGCCTGCGCGCGTGCCGTGTTATGCACCAGATGCACGTGCCGGAAATGCGCGTACAACCGTTCGAGCACTTCGAACTTGGCTGCCGCCACGCCGGGATAATCGACCAGCTCGGCATCGCGCAAGGTCTGCAAACGTGTCTGGAATTCAGCGCCGCGCACCTGCGCGCGCACCGCTTCGCATTCGCGGTACTCCTCGATCGCCTCGACGTCGAGATAGAGCACGTTCTTGAACAGGCGGCTCGAGGGGCTGTAAGGACTGTCGTGCCAGGGATTGTGCGGAAAGAGCGCGTGCAGGGGATTGAGACCGATGATCCCGGCGCCGCGCTGCCCCCATTCCTCGATCAACGTCAGCAGATCGCCGAAATCGCCGATGCCCCAGTTGCGTTCCGACCGCACGCCGTAGAGTTGCACCGCCGCGCCCCAGACGCGGTTGTCCTCGCGCACGGCTTCAGGCAGAAAGCAGGTCTGCGGTGCGACGATGAAGGAGGTTTCAGCCAGCGCGTCTTCTCCGCGTCGCACGCGCAGACGGTGATAGCCCGGCCCGACCGGCGCTTGAACCTCCAGCATGCGGCCGCTGTGCTCGCCGGCGGGCGTGTGCGCGCGCTCGACTTCCGCCAACTGTGCGGGTTCGAAGTGCCCGCGATGGAGGCCGCCGGTTTCCTCTTCCAACTGCCACTCGAGCGGCGTATCGAGCGCGGCGACCGGCAGGTTGAGGCGAACCCGCCACGGCTGTCCGACGCGCAGCACGCAAACGGGCGGCAGCACTTCCTTCCAGCGTTCGCGTTCCGCCGCCGCGAGCGCCGCCTCGATCGCCTGCGGCGTGTCGGCCTGTATGCCGATGGCACCGAGCAACGCGCTCAGCGACGCATCGCTTACCTCGTGCCGTTTGCCCCAGATGTCGTAGTAGTCGGGAGCGATGCCGTGCAGCATCGCCAGCCGGACCAGCGCTTCGCGCATCCTTACCTCAGCTCGTTTTCAGGAAGCAGTTGGACCGTCCTGCAACGACCAGACCACCGACCAGGGCGGCAGACGTCCGTCGCGCAGTTGCGGGTCCTTCACTGAAGGACTGCAGTAGATCGGCGTACCGACGGGGGGCGTGACGTCCTCGGCCGGCGTGTCGCGCAGGTTCGCCCTCAATTCCAGCCGCGCACCGTCCCCGAGCGTCCATTGGACGTGCAGCCCGGCGCGCTCGTGGGCGACATAGGAGCCGCTGGGCGTGATGCCGCGCAGCCGCGGGACGATGTGGCGATGGCGCAAGGCGAGCAGCTGACGGTAGAGCGCGAGTCGCGCGGCATGCCGCGCTTCGCCCACTTCGTGCCAGCGCAGCTTGGAGCGCTCGAAGGTCTCCAGCTCCACCGGATCGGGAATGCTGCGCTGCGTCTCGGGGTCCTTGAAGCGCTCGAAACGGCTGAACTCGCCGCGCCGGCCGGCGGTGACGCTCGCGCTCAGGTCCGGGCCGAAGTCGCAGAAGAATAGAAAAGGCGCCGAGGCGTCGAACTCCTCGCCCATGAACAGCATGGGAATGCCCGGCGCGAGCAGATAGCAGGCTGCGGCGGCCTCCACCGCCTCGGGCGGCGCCAGATGGCCGATGCGCTCGCCGAAGGCGCGGTTACCCACCTGGTCGTGGTTCTGGATGAAGTTGACGAAGGCCGTCGCGGGCAGATGCACGCTCGGTTCGCCGCGCAACCGTCCATGGCCGTAGCGCGAGACGTCGTGCTGATAGGCAAAGCCTTCGGCCAGACAACGTCCCAGATGGGCGAGCGGTTTGTCGCTGTAGTCCTGGTAGTAGCCGTCGCCCTCGCCGGTGAGCAGGACGTGCACGGCGTGATGGAAGTCGTCGTTCCACTGCGCCGTGGCGACGAGCGGCCGGTGGTCCGCATCGCGTCCCAGATAGCGCGCTTCGTTGCGCTCGTTTTCGAGCACGAGGTGCACGTGCCGGTCGCGCCCGGGTCCGGTGTGTACGGCTTCGGCGAGCTCCTGCAGGATGTGCGGCTGCGAATCGTCGGCGATGGTATGAACCGCGTCCAGCCGCAGTCCGTCGAAGTGGTATTCCTCGAGCCAGTAGAGCGCGTTGTGGATGAAGAAGCTGCGTACCGTGCGCGCGTCCGGGCCGTCGTAGTTGATCGCCGCGCCCCAGGGCGTCTGATGCCGCGGATTGAAGAAGGATTCGGCGTAGATATGGAGATAATTGCCTTCGGGGCCGAAGTGGTTGTAGACGACGTCGAGGAACACCATCAGCCCGCGCGCGTGGGCAGCGTCGATGAAGCGCTTGAGATCCTCGGGCCTGCCGTAGTTGGCGTTGGGCGCGAAGAGCAGCGCGCCGTCGTAGCCCCAGTTGCGCTTGCCCGGGAATTCCGCCACCGGCATGAGCTCGATCGCGGTGACGCCGAGATCGACGAGGTAGTCGAGCTTCTCCATCGCGGCGGCGTAGGTGCCCACCGGAGTGAAGGTGCCGACGTGCAGCTCGTACAACACCGCTTCCTCCCACGGCCTGCCGCGCCAGTCGCCGTCCTGCCATTCGTAAGCGAAAGGATCGACGATTTCGCTCGGCGCATGCACGTCCTCGGGATTGAAGCGCGCCGCCGGATCGGGCACTGAAATCCCCCCGTCGATGCGGTAGGCATAGCGCGCCCCCACGCTCGCGTTGGCGACGACCGTCTCGTACCAGCCGTCCTCGGCCGCACGCATGGGCAGTTCGGCGCGCCCGCTTTCCATCGCCAGCACCAGGTCCACGTGCCGCGCGCTCGGCGCCCAAAGACGGAAGCGCACGCCGCCGCCTTCGAGCAGTTGCGTGCCGAACGGCATGAGGTGACGTCGCTTCATCGCTATATTTCCTTCCGCTGAGGCCATGCAGCCGCGCCGGGGCGCGCGCCGGACACGGCGCGGCAGACATGGTAGGGGCTCATCCCAGCACGGGTTTGCGAACGACCTGCACGAGCAGTGCCAGGGAACGTGCACGCAACGGATAACGCTCGCCGCCCGCGTACTCCCCTTCCGCGCCGTTGTCGGGGCGGCTCGAATCGATCAGCACCCGCCAGCGCGGCGTTTCCCCGTATTGCGGCAGAACGAAAGGCAGATCTTCGTGATGCGCGTTAAACAGCAGCACGAAATCGTCGTCCTTGAGCACTCTGCCACGCTCGTCGGTCTCGGTCATGGCCTGGCCGCTCACGTACACGCCGAGACAGCGCGCGAACTCGTGATGCCACTCCTCGTCGCTCATCTCGGTGCCGTCGGGCTTGAGCCAGACGATGTCCTTGGCGCCGCCCTGGATGGGCCGGCCCTGGAAGAACTCGCGTCGCCGGAACACGGGATGGGCGCGCCGCAGGGCGATCAGGCGGCGCGTGAATTCGAACAACTGCTCACGTTCCGGTGCCTCGTTCCAGTCGAGCCAGCTGATCTCGTTGTCCTGGCAGTAGGCGTTGTTGTTGCCGCGCTGGGTGCGGCCTCGCTCGTCGCCGGCGAGCAGCATCGGCACGCCCTGCGAGAAGAAAGCGGGGCGGGGCAGGTTGGGCTTCGGCTGTTGGGGAGGGCCCTGAATCTGGGAATGGCGGGCGGGCCTTTCAAGCCCG